>JBKJOD010000079.1:0-11336 GCA_046593245.1 Phycisphaerales bacterium | reverse complement strand
AGGTCGATCGAATAGGCCTCCATGCCGGATCTCCTTCTTGATCCGACAACTCTGCCCACAATCCCGGCCCGCGCCAGGAAAATCGCGCTACGAAGTCAAAGAAACCGCTCTAGTGCGAGCTGCAAGAATCGGGTCGCTCAGGTCAGGAAATTGATTTGGCTGGCAAGTCAATAGACGAGAAATCGCCAGCAATTCGTGGCGTGCAGCGGCCAGCATCGGCCAGCTAGGCACCGGGCGGTTCGGGCCAGCAATAGCCGATCGGCCACCAGAAGACACCTGAATCAGTGATGTCCACTTCGATCTCGTCTGAATAACGAAAATCGAGCGTTGGCACCGAATGTGCAGTTTGCTTGAAGATTGAATGAAGACATGATTACTTTCCGCATGGGTGGGTGTGCTGTATGAGCGTTTCATGACCGACTCTGGGGAATTACCACGCGAACTGGATCACGATGGGGGCGGTCCTCCCGTTGCGATCTCGCGCACCGGACGACTTTCGGAGTGGTGGCGTCTGGCGCGGGTGCTCGGAAGGTTTACCGGTGCACACACATTTCAGTTCGCTCTGGGAATCGGGGCTGCATTGCTGGTGGTCGCGCTGCGGCTCTCGCTGCCTTGGACGCTGAAGGCGGCGCTCAAACCGTGGCTGACGCACGGACCGGGGAAGGGTGATAAGACGCTTCCAGGTGATCTGTCGCTGTTTGAGCCCGCGGCGTGGATGGCTGGGCTGTTTCTCGGATTGCTGGTGTTGCTGGGGCTGATGGACATGATCTCGCGGGTGGCGTTCGCGCGGTTCTCGATCGCGACGGTGCGGGATCTTCGCGCGGCGGCGTTCCGGGCCGCGCTCTCATCCGAGCGGGTGGAGCAGGACCTGCGAACCGGAGATGTGATCGCGCGGCTGGTGGGTGACACGACGCGGATCAAGGCGGGAATGAAGGGATTTCTGATCCACGTCGCCACCAATGGCGCGCACTATCTTGGCGCAACTGGAGTGCTGCTGTGGCTCAGCCCGCCGCTGGGAGCGGTGTTCGCGCTGAGCGGGATGGTGATGCTGTGGGTGACATATCTGGGCGCGGTGCAGATGTACGATCGCGCAGCGCAGTATCGAACGAAAGAGGGGAAACTCGCGGACACCATCCACTGGGCGTGGGATGAGGATGGGGGAGACGCATCGTTCGCGAAGATCAATCGCGCCAGCGGGAGTTACGAGGCGGCACTGACCAAGACGCAGGGGATGGTGACGTGGATCGCGCACGGGATGTTCGGCCTGACGGTGGTTGCGTGTTTCTGGATCGGGCTCTCCTCTCCGGTGGGGCGGCTGGATCGCGGCGAGATGGTGCTGTTCGTGCTGTACGCGATGACGCTGCGCTCGCCGGTGGTGCAACTGGTGCGGCAGGGAACCCGGACGGGGAAGATTCTCGCGTGCATGGCGCGGCTGGACTATCTGCTGGGCAAGTCGGGAGAGAGTGCCCAAGGCGCGGTCGATGCGGCGGCGAACGGGCCGCGAGAGTTGTCGCGGGTCATCTGCCTGTCGCGGGTGAAGGCCCGCGCGGGGAAGAGCAAAGGGCGGCGGCGGAAACTGGGCTACGTGGATGTTTCGATTGCAGCGGGCGAGCGGGTGATCGTGGTTGGCCCGCCGGGATCCGGGAAGACGACGCTGCTTCGCCTCATCGCCGGGCTGGAACGCTCTAAGAAGGGGGCGGTGTTGTGGGACGATCAGGAGGTCTTCAGCTCGCGGCTGATGTCGGAGCGCGCGGGAGTGGCGGCGGGTGCGGCGATGCTGCCCCAGGTGCCGCGATGGCGTCGCATGGCGATGCGTGAGTTTCTGGGAGTGGCCGGTGAACCGACGCCGCAGCAGCAGAGCGTGATCGACGGGCTTGGTGTGGGGAAGATCATCACGCGATTGCCGGAGGGAATGGAAGCGCGGGTGGGCTCGCAGGAGTTGTCGGCGGGGGAGGCGCGGGTGGTGTACCTGGCCCGAGTGGTGCTGGGGAGCGCGGGCGTGCTGCTGCTGGATGAACCATTCGAGGGGACCACGGGCGGATCGGGAAGCAAGGTTGCGGGCGTGTTGACGAGTGTCGCCGCCGGGCGAACGGTGATCGCGGCGTGTCGCAGGCCGGTTTCCGTAGGAGCGTTTGATCGCGTGATCGAGTTGAAGAAAGGCCGGATTGTCTTCGACGGACGAGCGCAGGATTGGACACCGGGGATGGTGGCGCAGTCGCTGTCGAGTACACCTGTGTCGGGCCGGGAGGTGGAAACATGACCCAGGCACTCATACTCGCCGCGGGAAACGGCAGCCGGCTGGGCGCGGCGGCCAATGGATTGCCCAAGTGCATGGTGCGCGTTGGGCCGTGCACACTGATTGAGCACCAGATCAGCGCGCTGCGCGCCAGCGGGGTGGAACGGATCGGGATTGTCGTGGGATATGGCGAGGATCACGTTCGCCGGGCGTGTGGTGATGGGTTCACGTACATCCGCAACGAGCGTTTTAAGGACACCAACTCGGTGTACTCGCTCTGGCTGGCGCGGGAGTGGATCGAGGCACCGTTCTATCTGCTCAACTGCGATGTGTTGTTTGATCCGAGGGTGCTGGGGCGGCTGGCCCACACTCGCGGGAGTTCGCTGGCGATGGACTCGCTTTCAGGGAATGACCCGGAGCACATGAAGGTCGCAGTGCGTGATGGTCTGGTGTGCGGGCTGAGCAAGAGCATGGCGGCTTCGCGGACACGCGGCGAGAACCTGGGCGTGCTGCGCTTCGATCGCGGCGCGGCGGATGAACTCTTTCACGCGGCGGGGCAGATCGTGGAGCGGGGCGGAGAGAACGCGTGGGCACCGGCGGCGGTGGAGCAGATCAGCATCGCGCACGATGTGCGGGCGGTGGACTGCTGTGATCTGCCGTGGTGCGAGATTGATTTTCCGGGCGACCTGGACGATGCGCGGTTTCGGGTGTGGCCGCGGATTGAGCAGGAAAGAAGCGGAACCCGAGCGGCTGCGTTGGCGGAGTCACCAGCGGTTTTCGAACACGCTGCCGAAGCACCCGTCGCTCGCTCACCCACAAAGTTGGTTCCACCCGAGTCCGTTCGTCCGAAGGAGATTCGCCCGATGAGCCGATCCTCGAAACTTCCGGTGTTGTTCACGGGCTACGCGTGGGTTCACTTTGCGTGCTTCCGGCCGCTGTACGAGCGGCTGGCGGAGCATGAGGGCGTGGACGTATACGTCTCTGGCGGGCTGAGGTCCGACGCGGAGACGGAAGAGGGAGAAGAAGGCGGTAAGGTATACGACCTCCGTGGGATGTACGACCCGTTTGGCATTCCGGAGGACCGGATGCTGACGGTGGAGCAGATCAAGGAGCGCGACTTCGGCGTGGTGTTCGCGGCGAACACGAAGATGATCCTGCCGCGCACGACCGGGTGCCGGATACAGATTTTCCACGGCATCTCGTTCCGGAACAAAGCCGTGCGGGATGAGAACGCGGGGGCGGACTACTACTTCATGGTGGGGCCGTACATGCGTCGCGCGTTTGCGGAGTCGGGAATACTGCCCGAGAACGATCCGCGGGCACTGAAGATCGGCTTCCCGAAGACGGACCGGCTGCTCAACGGCGAAGTGGATCGGCAGGGGCTGATGCGCCGGATCGGGTTCACAGGAAAGCGACCGATCCTGGTATATGCGCCGACGGGGCAGAAGAAGAACTCACTGGAGACCATGGGCGAAGAGGTTATCCGGAACATCTCGGCAACGGGGCGCTACGACCTGATCATCAAGCCGCACGATCATCCAAAAAATCTTATCAACTGGGATGAGCGGCTGGCGCCGCTGCTGGACGAGCACACGAAGATCGTGCGCGATGGGGATGTGATCCCGCTGCTGCTGCTGGCGGATTTGCTCATCACAGATGCTTCGAGCGTGTCGAGTGAGTTCTCGCTGCGCGACCAGCCGATGGTCTTCCTGGATGTTCCGGACCTGCTGGCGAAGGCGTCGGCGTCTGGCGGATCGCGGGTGGACCTGAAGACCTGGGGCCGGCGATGCGGCGTGCTGGTGGAGAGCGCGAGCGATGTGGTGGATGCGATCGACAGCTCGCTGGCGTATCCGTTTCGCTATTCGGAGGTGCGTCGCTCGATGGCGCAGGATTTGTTCTACAACGCCGGGCACGCCACGGAGGCGGCGATGGCGTGGTTCACTCGCAAGTTCTTGTCCACTGATGCACCCAAAGCGGCGTCGGCCGCGCTGCGCCCGTGAGACGGTTGTGTCCGAGAGTTCTTTGGCTCGTTCGTGATGGTCTGTTTTGGAGTATTGCCATGGGTTTGCTTTGCTCAGGTGTTGCCGCCGCGTTCCTCGCCCTTGCCGTGTGTGGAAGTGCGCGATCGCAGGTTGTGATCAACGAGGTTTGCTCCAACCCGGCGGGGCTGGGAAGCGATCCGCGCTATGAGTTCGTCGAGCTCTACGGCACACCGGGCATGTCGCTGGATGGATACATGATCGCGTGCGTGTTCGGCGGCGGCGATGCGAACGTGGACGGGATTCCCGGTCCGCTGCTGTCGGGCTGGGTGCCGGGGGAGGAGATGCCGATCATCGACGAGGCGTGGTCGCTGGACGGACGGACCATCGGGAGCAACGGGCTGTTTGTCCTGTACAACAGCGGGCTGAACAACAGTCTGATTCCCGCAAAGATGGCCGCGGCGACAAATCGTGCGACGTTTCAGCAGTGCAACATCACGTTTACTGGCTTCACGGGCGGCGATCTGCGAAACAACGGATCGCAGAACTACATTCTGATTCGAAAGCGCCCCAACCACTCCATGAGCGGCGCGACGAGCGTGTACGCGCCGGGCTACGCGTGGGCGAAGGGAATCAATCCCGATGTGAACTTTGACGGGCGGATCGATCTCAACGGCGTGGGAACGCTGGTCAGCACGGGGTTTGCCCCTGCGATCGAGCCGTCGGTGCAGAGCCAGGAGCCCGGCGCGCCGCCGACAGCGGCGGCCAGCACGCTGGAGCCATATCAGATGGTCGATGAGTTCGGCTGCGTGGATGGGGATGGGCGGACGTATTTCCGAAACAACGAGCAGAAGATCTCTGACACGCCCGGCGGAAATCCCGACGGCATCTGCCGCGTGGCTTACTACGGCACGAACCCAAACCGCGGGTGGCGCACCGAGCATGTGACTCTGACGACGGTGCGGACGCGTATGGCCGATGAGGAGTTCTTCTACGGCGAGCTCGACGCCGCCGCGATTACGCAGATGAAGTTCATCTCCGACCCGTTGTATTCCGGCGGACCCACCGATCCGAACGGCCCGCACTACAACGTCTCCCGCGTGCTCGATCCCGCCGGGTCGTACCTCTTCGACGACGTCTCCCGCGTCGGCTATCACATGACGCCGGGCACCTTCAACGACGTGAACTCGACGGCCATCGGCGGCGCCAACGTCACCCAGTTCCGCTTCGTGCGCGGGGACTTCAATTTCGACGGGGTGGTGAATCAAGCGGACATGCAGCTCATCCAGTCCCGGCTGGGCGCTTCGCTGGATGACCAGATCGCAATCGTGGACAATCGAGGAACCACCGCAACGGCGGATGATGTGAATCGCACCGCCTGGAATTGGCAGGGGCGGGACTTCAACGCGCTGCTGGCCATGATGGGGATGAATACCACAGACGGCATCGCCGGAGCGAACGCGGCGGTGGTGACGCAGGCGGACATCAACGCCGAGCAGCTGCTGGTTCCGTGTGCCGCGGACTTCAACGGCGTGGGCGGATTGACGGTGCAGGACATCTTCGATTACCTCAACGCATGGTTTGCCGGATTGCCCAGCGCCGATTTCAACCATGTAAACGGGATCACGGTGCAGGACATCTTTGACTTCCTGGTCGCGTGGTTCGCCGGGTGCTGAGCGTTGTTTGTGATCGTGTATGAAAGGAGTGCGGATATGACATCTACAACACCACGCGCGAAGTTGGCCCGATTCGCCGGATTCACGCTCATCGAGTTGCTGGTGGTCATCGCTGTGATCGCGCTGCTGGTGGGCATTCTGCTGCCCGCGCTGAGCAAGGCCCGCAAGTCGGCGAGCAATCTGCGCGAGGTGGCGGCAATCAAGCAGATGGGCATCGCGTACACGGCGTATGCGCAGGACTACCGGGAAAAGCTGATGCCGGGGTATCTCAAGTCCTCGTGGGCGACGCCGGGGCGCGACCCCGCCCACGAGTTCGTTGGCTGGGACAACCCGGACGACGCGAACGAGTACAACCGGCTGACGGGCGCGGTGATCCGCAAATATCCGTGGCGGATTATGCCGTACATCAACTTTTCGCTGGAGACGCTGGTCGTTGATAAGACGTTGTACCGCGAATATCGCGCGCTGCCCAACAGCCCGCACGACTACTACGGGTTCCAGTGGTCGTTCGCCTCGAATCCATCGTTCGGGCTGAACACGACGTATGTCGGCGGCGATGCGCATCGCGGCGCGTACTACTCGCCCGCGATCCAGCGGTACGGGCCGTTCTACGTGACGAGGATGGACCAACCGGCTCACACCGACAAACTGCTCATCTTTGCATCCGCCCGCGGGGCAAAGGCGCTGGACGGAGCGCAACTGGTTCCCGGCAACCATCGCATCGAGGGTCCGTGGAACGCCAGTTCCGGAACGTCGGTGATTCCGACATTCTCGCGATGGAAGGCCGTCCCGGGACAGCCGTTCAACGAGAATCGCTCCGACAACACGTATGGACATGTGGATTGCCGGCTCTCAGGACGTGCCGCCGTGGTGATGTTCGACGGCCACGCGGAATCGCTGAAGATTCAGGACCTTGAAGACATGCGGCGCTGGTCCAACCAGGCAACCACTCCGGATTGGCACCCACAATGACAACGGCTCCATCAAGCAGACTCGCGGTTCCAAAACGGGCGCTCGCGTGGGGATTGGCCGGCGGCGCGGTTATCGCTGGCGTGGTCGCCATCGCGGCTGTGGCGTACTTTGCGAAGGCGAGCACGCTTCGGAAGGTACACAAGTATTCCGATCCGAGTTCGCCCGACTACCGGCCGCCGTCGGAGAGCCAGGTGGCCGCGGCCAAGCTGGACTATCCCGCGCCCGGTGCGCAGATGCCGCCCTCGATCAGCATCACCTACAACGCGCACAAGGATCGCACGCGGATGACACTGGAGATGAAAGACTCCGTCGGCGGCGTGGGCTCCGGTGCGATCACGCAGGGTGTGTCCAGCGTGCTCATCAAACTCTCCTCGGAGTATCCCGGGAAGGTGCGTCCTGCGGATCACGGAGAATCATCCGCCGATGGTGTTGTCGTCATCAAGAGCAAGGCCGGCGGACACGCCCCGCCAGCAGACGCGTCGGCGGCTTCCGGTAAGACAACCCTTCATCCCGGGACCGTTGACGTGGACGGGCGCACGATCCACCTGCACAGCCCGCCAAAGGGCAAGGCGGCGTATACCTCCGAGCCGCAGCCGGATCATGTGAAGGAGACGCTGCTGTTCCGCGTCCACACGGCGTCGCTGATAGAGATCGCGGCGGGCAAGTCGGTCACACTCAGGGTTGGCACCTTGAGCATTACACTGACGCCTCAGCAGATCGACGAGATACGGGAGTTCGTGGCGCGGATGAATCCGAGCAAGTGAGCGAACGAGAACGCGGCCGTGACCCTCAAGGAGGCCGCAGCTGGCGATCAGGTGCCGTCCGCAAACTCGCTCAGCGGCAGGCCCAACAGGCGAGTTGTGTCGCTGGACACCACGGAGCTCGATGCCCAATCGGAGCAGGTCGATCGTGTGCTGCTCGACCTGCTCGCGAGTATGCAGCAGCGGCCCGATGCACCAGCGGCGGATGCCGAGGTGCCCGAGTTCGACGTCGGCGAGGCGTCGCATGCGGAGATCGCTCGCAGCGCCGAGGACGAGCCGACGGACAATCACGCGCGGCTGGAGCCGGACCACGCCGCGCGGGAGCGAATCAAGGAACTTTTTGCTGCGGCCCGCAAGGATCGCTCACACTGCGTCGCGCTGAAGCGGGAGCTCGATGCGCTCGGGGCATTTGCCAAGTACGAGGACCGCTTCCTGGACTTGTTCAGACAGACGGAGTGAGCTCGGCTGCGGAAAGCCCGATCCTGACACAAAACGCACAACGCCCTGCACGGGTGTGCAAGGCGTCGGAATGACCCCGATGGGATTCGAACCACTGCGGATTCCTGCGGGATTTCTGCGGACGGGCCTGCGAGTGGCGTGGAATGCGGCGCGCATTCCGACGATTCGATCTCCAGCACGCCCCCGGCGATACCCCCCCACCCGGTCGATCCCGACTTGGCGGTGGTGGTCGCGGCACGGGCAGACTTGCCCTCGGCGCTGCGTGCGGGCATTATGGCGATGGTGAAGGCGACGACGCCGGCGGCACTCGGTGCGCCGGCGGGCGGTTCTGCGGCATGAGCTACGGATGGGGTGCAACGCCACGTGCCGACTTGCCGACGACGAGGGCGACGACGGCGCTCTGGTTGTGCTTCCCTGGTCTGCGGCACCGTTGCTGGGGAGGCGACAGTGCCAATGCGGCCGCGACCGCCTGTACCGTCTCCGCCCCCCTCAGCGAACGCCACGCTGCGGATGAATGAACAGTGCCGCGAAGCAGGAGGAAGTTGCAGGATCAAGCCGGGCGCACCTCAGCCCACGCCCCGGCCCGGCACCCACCCCCCGACCCCTGACGGGTACCCCATCGCGTTTGATACGTACCTGTTCTCGAAAAACTCGGCGTCTCTTTGGAACCTCCGCAGAACCGATCACGAGCACGCGGCAAACCACGCGGCGAGGAAATCGAAAATGTCCTGGACGGACAGCGTGAAATCGCGGTTGAACTCGGCTCGTCCGTCCTGCGCGAACCACGCCGCCAGAAAATCGAAGATATCCTGCACGTTCACCGCACCCGATCTGTTGAAGTCGCCCGGGCAGACGCGCGGTCCGATCCGCAGGTACCACACATCCTGTTCGCCGTTGAACGTCGCGGCGTACGCCACATCCGCGCCGAACTCGTCGGAGTGCACATCCAAGTAGTCCCCGATCTTGTTCTGGTTCGGGAAGCCCACGTGGCTGTCGAACTCCGACGACACGGCGGTGTTGGACGACCACGTCGCCCCGCCGTCGTTGCTGAACGAGTAGTACATGCGGCTCAGGTTGGGGAGCTGGCTGGCGCGAGTGTCCATCCACACCGCGTCAAGCCGCCCGTTGGGAGCGACCCCGAGCGCACCGAACCACTGCCAGTCGCCGGCTGCCGGCGTGCTGTCGTTCACGCGCACCGGCGAGAGCCAGCTCGAACCACCATCGGGCGATCGCGTGATCATCACATCGGCCGGGTCCGTCACGGCTCCGACCGTGCGCGGGCCGACCGATCCGAGAACATAGATCCAACCACGGCGCGGACCGTTCGAGGTATCGACATCCGTCCAGATCTGTCCGATCAGGCCGCCCGGATTCGGGCTAGTGACGCCTAAGCCAACGCGCTGCGAGCCGCCTAAGTTGATTAGCGTCCGCGACGTAAACGTCGGGATCGCCGCACCGTTGGAGGCGTTGGTGGACTTGGCGTAGTAGATCGGTCCCACGTTCCCGTTGTTGAAAGAGCCCGCGGCATGCACCGTGGAGTCCGGGCCGACGGCCAGCGTGCCGAACACCGGATTGCCCGAGACCGGCGCCGACCACGTGCCCCCGAGGTCGGCCGAGCGGGAGAACGAGTTGCTCCAGAGCTGGTGGAGGTACCCGAAGCTGGCCGCGCCCCGATTCTGGTCGATCGCTAGCCACGACTTGTCGCCCCCCACGGCATCGAGCAGGTTGGGAAAGGTCACGCCCCCATCGAGCGATGGGAAGATTTGGCAGGTAAAGGTGGATGTCACCTTGAGGGAGAGGTAATAGAACCGCCCCGCCGCATCGGCCCGCAACACCGGATCGGACCTGAACACGCCGGGCTCCAGTGTTGCGCCGGGCACCCACGTTCGCCCGCCGTCGGGCGAGTACGCGCGACCCGCCTGTCTGAAGTTGCTTGTGACGTTGTCGAACTGTCGCCATCCGATGGCCATCCGCCGTGGATCGACCGGGTCCACCGCGATCGACGGCTCGTTGCCCGCATCGCCGAGCGTGTTCAGGCCGGCGGCGGTTGTGTTCACCTGAACGCTAATGGACGGACCGCCAGGACCGCGCACGCCGAATGCCCCAGGCCCGCGCACGAGGGTCGGCACGCTGAACCGCAGCGGCGCGGGCGGAGCGATGTACGGATTGTCCGGCCGCTCCACGATCCCAGTTACTCCACCGCCGCCAGTCTGCGCCGCGGCGAGTGCGGGACATGCCAGTACGGAGACGAGCACGGTGAGCGTGGTTCGCATGAGTTATCGGAAGTATGCCCGACGGATCGCCGGAGACGAGGACCCCGCGCGTGCGGGCTCTTTCTTTGGACCGAAGCCGCGCGGTACCGGTTGCTCAGGCCACCCAAATGTGGGGCCATTGGCGATCTGATCAGCACCCCGCGAACCCGGCGCTGACGAAGTCGAAGATGTCCTGAATGGCCGAAACGTTGGTCGAGCCTTCGACACGGGGTGAACGCCAACCGGATGCGGATCGAGCGTGGCGGTAGCCCCGACCTGCTCCGGTGCTGAGAACCGGGCAACTCTGGTTCTCTCCGTGTGCAGCCGTGCCAACCTGAACTAAGGTGGCGTGCTCAACACTGGAACGGCAGAACTCTACGAATCCAGCCATTGATGTGCCAAAGCTCGTTCATATCGGTGCAGCACAACCTTCCGAAGCGGCACGCGCCGGGATCGGGACAGGGGAGGTGGGCGCACCTGTCTGACAGCAGCTTCCAGACATGGTTTCCAGCCTGCTCAAAGGGGGACGGGCGAGTGCGGTTCGATTTGTGCTCGTGCCACCCCGAGATTGCGCCGGAGACGCCGGACGCGGTAACTGACCCAGCGTAAAATGCGTTCTCGACCACAAGGCCACGGCATCGGGAGGGAAAATGGGAAGGCAGCTACGCTGGCTCAATCCGGACAGGTACGGCGACACGGAGACAGTCGCGGCGATGCTCGGCGTGTGCGTCCGCACCCTCAAGCGGCGGATCGCCGCAGGCGTCATTCCACCCCCGACACACCCGGGGCGACCGAACCGGTTTGAGTTCGGCCCACTGCTGGAGCATGTGGAGCGAACCGACAGAAGTCTCTCGTGCCAGATCGCCGGCGAGATTGCGCGGCTGCGGGCGTACAGAGCCCAGGGCAGGAAGCTGGGGATGGGCCTGCCGTGCGAGCTGGTCACCGATGAGCGGGGAGACGAGTGGATGGTGTGGCGGCGGGAGAGACGTGCGGGCTGGTGA
>JBKJOD010000002.1:0-4433 GCA_046593245.1 Phycisphaerales bacterium | reverse complement strand
GGCGGATGGAGCGGCCGCGGGTGCAGGAAGAGTGGCCGTCGGAGGCGGGCCTGCCGAATGAGGCGCAGCGCACTGTTGCGCTGGCAACACCGGGAAGCGTGTGGCTGGAGACGGTGGCGGTGTTCTTCGCGAGTTTCCTGGGGATCAAACTGATTGGGATGGGCCTGCACAAGGCGGGCGTGGGCGGGGATGCGCTGACGACGTTCTCGCTGTTTGCGCAGTGGGGAATTGCGCTGTCGATCTTCTGGCCGCTGGTGCGGGGGATGACGTGGGCGCGGTGGAAGCAGGAGATTGGCTGGCGAGCGCCGCGCGGCGTGCTGCGCGAGATGGGCGCGGGGGTCGTCGGATACATGGCGGGGATACCTGTCTACTTTGCGATGGCACTGGTGGTGGTGCTTCTCACGCTCATCATCAGCGCGTTCACGGGGAGCGACCCGAAGCCGGCGGGGAACCGGATCACGGAGTTGCTGGAGGGCGGCGCGCTCTGGCAACTGATCATGATTTATCTGCTGGCAACGGTGTGGGCACCGGTGGTGGAGGAGTCGATCTTCCGCGGCTGCCTGTTCCGGCATCTGCGGAGAAGGACGGGCGTGATCCTCGCAGCGCTGGGGAGCGCACTGGTGTTTGCGGTGCTGCACGGGTATGTGGTTCAGGGGCTGATCATGGTGGGGACGCTGGGGTTCTGGTTCGCGCTGATGCGGGAGTGGAGAGGATCGATTGTGGCGTCGATGACGGCGCACGCGATACATAATGGGGTGGTGATGGCGGTGATGTTGATTGTGATGTCGATTGCGTCGGCGTGAGACGATGTCGGATGTCGGATGTCGGATGGCGTTGAATTCTATCGGTTTTTTCTCGCGGTTCGGGCCGCGGCCACGACGATGGCAGTGAGTTCATCTGCTTCTTTGAGCAGTCCTTCAAGCCGCCTGGTAGGCACTACGCCTGCGTCGGCGAGCAACTCCATCCAGTATGCGGACTCGTCCGCTTCCTCTTCGACGATCGTGAGTTTGTTGATGAAATCCGCCGTGGATTTGGCACGTCGAACGGCGCGATAGTTTGCACCTACCGAGGTTCCCGCCCGGAGCAGTTGGCGTCCGATGACATCGCTGGTTTTGCTCGTGGGGAGAGATTCCACCAGTCGAATGACTCGCAGGGCAAACGCCTTCGTTCTGGCCTTCATTTCGTGTTCATTCATGTCGCAAGAATACCGAACGCGCCCGTCTTTGTGTCTCACATCCGCCATCCGACATCGCACATCCGACATCTGGTACACTTGGGCTATGCAACACATTGCCGATGCCGCGAAGATTGAGGAGTTGTTTGACCAGATGGCGGACCACATTCGGAAGACGGTTCCGGATGTGAAGCGGCTGGGGTTCATCGGGATTCGGCGGCGTGGGGATGTGGTGGCCGCCAAGCTGGCGCAGCGGCTGGGGGTGAGCGATGTCGGGTCGATCGACATCACGCTGTATCGGGATGATCTCTCGGAGACGGGCGCGGCGGCGCGGGTGGGGAAGACGGCGATTCCGTTCTCGGTGGAGGGGCGCGAGATCGTGGTGTGTGATGATGTGCTGATGACGGGGCGGAGCGTGATGGCCGCGCTTCGGGAGATTCTGGATTTCGGAAGACCCGCCCGGGTGCGGCTGGCGGTGCTGGTGGAGCGGCCGGAGCGGGAGATACCGATCCAGCCGGACTTCATTGCGGTGAAGCTGCGGCCGGCGCCGGGGGAGAAGGTGGATGTGAAGTTGATGCCGCAGGATGCGGAGAACTCGATCTCGATTAACTCGCGCGGGTGAGCCGGGGCGTATCCGCCCCGATGATGTCGCATCGCACTTGCAGCCGCACCGACGTTCTCGCGTTGCTCGAAAGTCGGTGGCACGGATATCTCATGCCGGGCGTGTGGCCGCGCGGCGGATGATTCGGAGCAGGGCGAGATGGGTGCAGCCCAGCGCGGCGAGGGCGACATACGCGCCGATGACGGAGCAGATCATGAACGGCTCGCTTCGTATCGCAAACGCGAGGAAGCAGAGCAGGATCATGGCGGTGGATGCGGCGGTACATCGGTGATGGAATAAGCAGATCGCATCCGCGAACTCGGTGTTCAGTCGCGGTGCGAGGGCGCGGAAGTAGAACGCGGCGATGGCGGCGTGAGTAAGAATGGCAAAGGGCGCGGCCATGCCGCACGCAGCGGCGACGGGAACATACAGGCCTGGCGGGATAGACGAGAGGACGCTCATAAGGCCGAGGCCGACAAGCACGAGCCAGCAGGCGCACTCGACGGTGATGACGATGCGGAGCGAGCGCCGCCAGGAGGGATCGGCGGGGGTGCCGACCAGCGCGGGATCGGGCGTGGTGAGGAGGAACCAGCCGAAAAGGCCGCCGCCGGCGGCGAAACCGGGGAGGATGAAGAAGGTGAACCAGGCGATGGATTGGAACCAGTCGGGTGGTGGGCCGGAGCTCCAGAACAAAGCGAAGAAAATGAGGGGGAGCGCGACTGCGGTGGCGCACACAAGTTGCGAGAAGAGCGCGATGGAGGCGATGATCGCGCCGAGATTGAGAGCGCGGGTGTAGCGTGGGTCGCGGGTGCGGAGGGTGTTGTCGATGACGGAGCGGGCGGCGGGGGCGGAGCATTCCGGGCAGAGGGCGTCGGTTTTCAGGCCGCGGAGGATGTAGCCGCAACGGGAACAGGGAAGATCGAGCTCGATGGCGAGCGGGCCGTCGAGTTCGGTGGGGGATCGGCACGGACCGATGGCGGGAGGGCCGATGACGGGGTACATGGCAGAGGGGTGTACCGGGAGGGGGAGTGGAGGGTGCGATGGATGCCAATCTCGCCGGTTTGACGCGTCAAACTCAGAGCGCGGGCATGTCCCACTTAAGTGGGATTTCGATGGTCAAGTCACACCAGAATGGCAGAAATGTGTGAAATGAGATTTGGGCGGCGGATTCCGCCGGTCTCTGACGTGCGGGCGTATCCGCGGGATTCGCTCCCAAAGCGTCGCTCATCCCGGGCGTGTGGCGGGAGTGGGTTTGGTCGCGTCTTCCCAGCGCGTTTTCAACGCGTGCTCAACCTTGAGCAGGTCCAGGACCTTGCCGACGGTGAAGTCCACGAGGTCGTCAATAGAGGTGGGCTTGAGGTAGAAGCCGGGGTTGGGGGGACAGATGATCGCGCCGGCGAGGGAGAGGTTGTTGTAGTTGATGATGTCGATGTGGTTCAGCGGCATCTCGCGATGGCAGAGGATGAGGGGGCGGCGTTCCTTGAGCGTGACCATGGCGGCGCGGGTGAGGAGATTGGAGCCGCTGGAGGTTGCGATGGCACCGAGCGAAGCGGAGGAGCAGGGGAGAACGACCATGCCATCGTGCAGGAAGGAGCCGGAGGCGATGACCGCGCCGACATCCTTGTTCGGGTGGATGATGAGTCGCTGCGCCGCGCGGGCATCGGCGACGGTGGGGCAGAGGGTGGCGAACTCCAGGTGGTTGATGCCGGTTTCGTCGTAGAGCAGGCGGCGGCCGTAGTCGGAGACGACCAGGTGGACCTCATGGCCGAGGATGAGGAGTTGTTCCAGGAGCCGCAGGGAGTACGCCGCGCCGGAGGCACCGGAGATGCCCAGCACGAACCGCTTGGGGTGGGCGGGTGTGGCGGAGGAGTGGTGGAGGGGGGAGAGTCCGTTGGAGTCTGGGTGCATGTGCGTGATGGTATGAGGCGAGGAGCGCGAGCCCGAAGGACGAACTGGTGGTGAGCTGTGGCTAACATTCGTTGATTCGTGGGCCCCATGTGGAAGGATTCGCCGATGACCACCTCTATGCGTCAAATGATTCTCTCTGTGGCTGGTTGCGCCGGTGTGCTGGTGGTTGCGTGCGGACTCTCCGGGTGCGTGGGGTACAACGTGTATCCGCCGATGGAAGGGGAGAAGGGGTTCACGAATGTGAACTCGGACCCGTTTCCGCCGGTGATCACCGAGGCGCTGCGCTGGACGATTCTGCGGTATCCGCCGAACGCGCGGGCGGAGTGGAGCCAGCCCGCGGCGGGGAACGTGGGTGTCACGGCATACGCGGTGAATCTGCCGCTGGGAATGAACCGCGCGATCGCGGAACGGATCGTGAAGAACGTGGGGACGGGCGCGGAGCCGATGCTGCCCGGGAATGAGAAGCTGCCGATCTATCACGTCGCGCGGATTCAGATTAACGGTGATGACGCGAAGGTTGACCTCGTGCGCCCGGTGGTGAACGTGGCGTACACGGGGCAGGGGAAGGAAGTGACGCAGGGCTTGACGCTGCGGCTGCGCGGCGGGATGGCGGCGTGGCATGTGACGAGCCACCGGGAGTGGGCGTTCAATACCTTGCAGGCACCCGCGCTGAACTATTTGCAGGGGGAGAGTGTGCCGCAGGGGCAGGGTGCGCCGGCGACGGGTGGGGATGTGAACGCCTCCGGAACT
>JBKJOD010000406.1:0-15361 GCA_046593245.1 Phycisphaerales bacterium | reverse complement strand
ACGCGTAGAGGCGACGATGTGACTGTCCCGGCACGGGGGTTCGAATCCCCCCGGCTCCATTTCTTCCACCATTTTTCCACAACAGAGCTTTATTCTGGCCAGCTCAGGCCAAATTGAGAGTTTCTGAGTGGAAAAAAGCGATGCGCATAATATGCGCAATCTGGGATGTTCTTCCACCACAGTTGGGGAATGGCCACCCCCAACTCATGCATGATCTAGGCCTGGCGGTCAGAAAAAGTGGCCGATCTGTGCGGACTGTCCGATTCAGTATCGCGTAGAGGTGCCTGGCGAAAGCCGGGAAAGCCCCGCTGCGATTTGACGGTTGGTGTTTACTTGCTTAGGGTCTCAGCCCCACAATCCCGAGAGAGAGTCGATGTGAACGGAGGCGCTCTGCCCCCGAGTCAGCGATTGTTGGTCGATTCTGTTTCGAGTAGCATGTTTCCAGAATGTCATTTTCGCCCGGTGTCCCGGGTATTTCAAGTTGAAAGAGCGTGTCGGGTCAGTGTCCATGTGGGAACGCTGCCTCCGACCGAACCAAGGAGATTTTCGATGGCTTCCAAGTTTATGACCGGCGCTCTGCTGCTGGTTGCCGGCCTTTCCGGCACGATGATGTTTGGTTGTGAGAACAGCGGCCAGTGGTCGGGTTCCGGCGTTCGCTCGAGCTACGGCAATATCTCGATCGAGGACGAGTGGGGCCACTACAAGTCGGCTCCCGCCCCCAAGCCCGCTCCGGCCCCCGTGGTCGTTGCTCAGAAGCCCGCTCCCGCTCCGGCCCCCGCGCCTGCTCCGGCCCCGGCTCCCGCCCCGATGGGTGGCAACTGCATGTTCCTCCCCACTGGCGACCGCGGCTCCAGCGCCATCTCCCTTTGCTGCAAGATGCCCGGCGAAGTCACCGCTGGCCAGAACTTCACATACGACATCGAGGTCTGCAACCTCACCTCCAACACGCTGTCCAGCGTGAACGTGGCCTACACCCTGACCGGTGCCAACATCACCACCTCGGAGCCCGCGATGGGCAACGGCGGCTTTGTGGTGGGCGATCTGGCCCCCAAGGCCTGCAAGACCATCAAGGTCACCGCAAACGCCGGCAACGTCGGCTCTGTCAAGGGCTGCATGAGCGCCACCTGGATGAACGCTCTGTGCTGCGGCACGAACGTCGTCTCCCCGGCCCTCAAGCTCGTCAAGAGCGTGACCCCGTCTGACGTCACCCCCTGCGACACCGTCACCTACACCCTGACGGTCACCAATACCGGCACCGGCTCGGCGTCCAACGTCAAGATCATGGACGACCTCCCCGCCGGCCTGACCTCTGACAACAAGTCCGCCCTCGCTTGGGACATCGGTTCCCTCGGTGCTGGCCAGAGCCAGACCCGCACCTTCACCGCCAAGGCCGGCAAGACCGGTTCCTACGTCAACCACGGCCGCGCGGCTGCTGACAACAACCTCTCCGCGACCTCCAACGACGTGAGCATCTCGGTCAAGGCCCCGTCGCTCTCGGTCACCAAGGACTGCTCCGCAACCGTCTCCGGCGTCGGTCGCCCCGCGACCTTCACCATCACCGTCAGCAACAACGGTGACGCTCCCGCCCAGAACGTCGTTGTCGAGGACACCCTCGCCTCCGGCCAGGGCTTCTCCTCCGCATCCGACGGTGGGGCCGCCGCTGGCGGCGTCGTCCGCTGGAACGTTGGCACCCTTGCTCCCAAGGCCTCCAAGCAGCTCACCCTCTCCAGCACCCTCGCTGGCGCTGGCGAGTTCTGCGACACCGTCCGTGCTTCCTGCACCTGCGCCGAGCCCGTCACGGCCAAGTGCTGCACCAAGGTCACCGGTCTGCCCGACATGCGTACCTCGCTCGACGACACCGACGGCGTCGCTCCAGTCGGCACCAACCATGACTACACCTACTCCGTCGGCAATCAGGGCCAGGTCCCACTCACCGGTGTGACCTGCAAGATCACGCTCCCCGCGGGTCTCCTGTTCGTATCCTCCGACCCCGCCGTCGTGGCGCCCGTCGTGAACGGTCAGGTCCTGACCTACAACCTCCGCGACCTTCCCCTCGGCCAGAACCGCACCTTCAAGTTCACCGTCAAGGGCACGCAGGTTGGCGAAGTCCTCGTCATCTCCGAGACCACCTGTGCGGAAATGAAGACCTCCGTCCGCGACGACGAAGTCACCAACTTCGTCGCTCCATAAGTCGCGGCATACTACAGACCTGATCCTCAGTTGATCAATCTGCCGCGCCCGGAAACGGGCGCGGCAGTTTTTTTCCCGCGGTTGATCCCGCCCATTGCACTCACGCCGCCCCTCGACACGCGCGGCGTTTCAGTTCTCAAGAGTGCGGACTCGGATCCGATTCGTCGCGTTGTCCCGCCTCGCACATTCCACATTCGTGGGTATGGCGGGCACGGTCACTCGCCGCATCTCCGGGTCTTCCGGGCATTTCAAGTAGTTTTCCATTATCATCCCGAGGTGGGGGATGAGTCCGTGGCGTGCGTTTCCATGCACGTTCCGGCAACACAGGAGTCTCAGTCATGGGTATGGTCAAAGAGTTCAAAGAGTTTGCGTTGAAGGGCAATGTCCTGGATCTGGCGGTCGGTGTGATCATCGGCGGCGCGTTCGCCGGCATCGTCTCGTCGCTGATCAACGACATCATCATGCCCGTGGTCGGCATGGCGGGAAACGCCAACTTCAAGGATCTCTACCTGCCGCTGTCGGATTCTGCGAAGTCTGCTGCGAGCGCGTTCGCAGCAGCCAACCCCGGAAAGGTTCTGGCACTGCCCGACGCCCAGAAGGCCGGTGCGGTGATGGCCTATGGAAACTTCATCACGATCGTGATCAACTTCCTCATCCTCGCCGTCATCATCTTCATCGTCGTCAAGGCCTTCAACACCGCCAAGAAGAAGTTCGAGAAGGAAGCACCCGCCGCGGCTCCCGCCGGCCCGACCACCGATCAGAAGCTGCTCATGGAAATCCGCGATTCACTCCGCAACCGCTGATCCGCGAGCACATCTCAAAGACCAATCGAGCCCGGCACATTCGTGTCGGGCTCGTTTCGTTTTGCGTTGGTTGCGCTCGTTCGGATCAGTTCGACCCGGGTCAACTCGACTTGCTGCCCAGCGACTCCACTGTGCCCAGCACCGTATCGTCGGCGATGCTGTCGCACAGGCGCAGGCGGTCCACCAGTTTGCCCGAACCAATCGGCTGCGCGGGCCGGATATCAATCACCACCATCTCGCCGGTCTTGAGAATCAACTCCTGCGGCGCGAGGCCGGAGCAGAGCACGCTGATCAGCTCGCCGAGCTGCGGGTTGTGCCCCACCAGCATCAGGTTGCGCTCTTCCGAATGCTCCTGAATCACTTCGAGGACTTCGGATACTTCATGGTCCACTTCCAGCCGCGCATCGGTTGCCAGATCACACGCCAGCGGGCGTTGCAGGGCATGGGCTGTTTGCAGTGCTCGCGGGAAGCGGCTCGCGATGATGTTCTTGACCTTACGCTCGCCCTGCGTGAGCTTGCTGGCGAGGAACCGCGCCTGGGCGTGGCCGCGCGGCGTCAGCTCACGCGAGAAGTCGGTACTCTGCGGTGCTTCACTGGCGCAGCAGCTTGAACCACAACACTGTGCATCCGTCGCTTTGCCGTGCCTGACAATGAAAAGCCGCATGGAAACTCACCTCAGCTTGGAGTACATACAGGGGAAGTATCGTCTATTCGTCGGCCAGGGCCGATCCGTTTCCTACTTCGACACGCGCCGATCCTGATTGTGTCCCGCACGCTACCAGATAACCCGATGCAGAACAATGACTTAGATCAAATGGACGGCGGAGTGGCCCGCGGGGGCCAATCCAATCGGCTTTCGGGGCTGGTTCGCATCATCGGCCTGATTCTCGGACCTGCGGCCTTCGCGGCCATTCTGGCCGGGTTGCCCCTCGGTGGCCCGATGCCGGAGGCCGCGCGTGCGGTGCTGGCGTTGGGATCGTGGATGGCCATCTGGTGGCTGACGGAGGCGGCCCCGCTTCCGGCGACGGCGCTCTTGCCGATTCTGATTCTGCCGCTGACAAGGGTGTGTTCGCCGGAGCAAGCGGCCGCGCCGTTTGCGGATCCGTTGATCTTTGTCTTCCTCGGCGGCTTCGTGATCGGCAAGGCGCTGGAGGTGAGCGGGCTGCACCGGCGGCTCGCGCTGGGCATGATGCTGCTGATCGGCACGACACCGCGCCGGATGGTCGGCGCGGTGATGCTGGCGACGGCGATCATCAGCATGTTCGTCTCGAACACCGCGACAGCAATGATGATGCTGCCGCTGGGGATGAGCATCGTGGCACTGGTGGATGCCCGCTCACGCCGAACCGGCCCGGGTGGTGATGGCGGGTGGGACCCGCGCTGCGTGCGCAACTTCGCCGCGGCGATGCTGCTGGGGATCGCATACGCCGCGAATATCGGCGGGATGGGAACGCCGATTGGCACGCCACCGAACCTGGCGATGACTGGGTTTCTCTCCAAGCTCCCGGGCGATCAAGCGGTGCGCATCGGCTTCGGGCAGTGGATGATCGTGGCGATGCCGGTGCTCGTGCTGATGCTTCCGGCGGCGTGGGGTGTGTTGATATGGATGCTCCCCGTTCGCGCCGCGGGCATTCCGGGCGGGCGTGCCATGGTGCGTGAGGAGTTCCGCAAACTCGGAGGAATGAGTGTCGCGGAGCGCGCTGTGCTGGCGGTCTTCTCACTGGCGGTGGCGATGTGGGTGTTGCGGCAGCCGCTGGTGGATGGGTTGAACCTGCGGCATGTGTTCGGTGAGAAACGCGCGGACACGCTCACCGACGCGGCGATCGCTATTGGCGGCGCGCTGCTGCTGCTGGCAGTGCCGATCGTACGCGAGCATCGCCGTGGGCCGCGACAGCCCGTCATCTCATGGGAACAGGCGGAGACGTTGCCGTGGGGAACGCTGCTCATGTTTGGCGGCGGGCTCTCGCTGGCCGCGGCGATCAGCACAAGCGGGCTGGACATCATCCTCGGCAACGGGCTGAAATCACTCGGCGGCCTGCCCCATTGGCTGATGGTGCCGCTGCTGTGTCTGGCGATCGTGCTGATCGGAGAACTCACCAGCAACGTCGCGCTGGCAACGCTGCTGATGCCGATCCTGCATCTGGCGGCGAAATCACTGGGCGTTCCCTCAACCGAACTGCTGATGATGGCGACGCTCTCGTGCAGTATGGGGTTCATGCTGCCGGTGGCGACGCCGCCAAACGCGATCGTGTTCGCCACCGGGCGCATCGGTCTTGGGCGCATGGTGCGCTGTGGACTTGTGATGGATGTGGTGAGCGTCGCGGTGATTGCGATTGTGCTCGGCACTTTCGGGCCGCTGCTGACGCGCTGGGCGGGGCTTGGCTGATCAGGGTGGCCTGGCTCTCCGAGCCGAACGCCGCGAGATCAAGTGCCCCGCGCGTTGCCGTAGAGCTCGATGTGCAACCGAGCGCAGTATCGGAAGCCGCGTTGCACGCAGGCATCGGCGACCATCGCACGCGCGACAGGAGTGGGGGAGGTGACACCCTCGGGCATCAGCAGCACATCCGATGGAGCCCAACCGCGGAGTTGGTTCAGGAGCGACTGAATCTCGTCCAGGTCGCTTGGTTCGCAGACGACGAACTTGAGTTGGAACTGTGTGTGCGCATCGATGAGCGATTGCAGGGTGGGAATGTTCAGCCGCCGCTGCCCGTGGCGTGTGGCCCATGTTCCATCGGCATCGCGCGGATCGCCACTGGGGGTGGACGTGGAGAGCTTCGGACTGATCGACATCAGTTGGCAGGCGAGTGGCCAGCGATCGTCGGTGGGGATCACAGTTCCTGCGGTTTCGATGGTGATGTGCATTCCCGCGCCGCCCGCGCTCAGTGGGGCGGCCAGCCGCGTTGAAAGCTCGCACAATCCACGGAACAGCATCGGCTCGCCGCCAGTGAGTACGGCGTGGCGCACGCCGCGTGCCGCGACTTCGCGGGCCTCGCGCAGCAGATCGTCGATGGTGCGCGTGGTGCCTTCGGGTTTCCAACTCGCGTATGGCGTGTCGCACCAGCGGCAGCGGAGGTTGCAGCCACTCAGCCGCGCAAACCAGCTCGGCACGCCCGAGAGTTTGCCCTCGCCCTGGATGGAGGTGAAGGTTTCGGAGATGAGCAGCGAGCCATCAGCCCGCGGCGGCGGAGTGGTGTCAGCAGCAAGAATGGAGAGGGGCACCGTCACGCCAGATCGTATGGGCTACGCGGCGGCCTTGTGCTCGGCCGCGGGCTTGACCTCACCCGCCTTCGGTGCTGCTTTGTCGTGGGGTCCGCCGTGCGCGGGTGTCGCGTGCGCATCCGCGGGCTTGTTGTGGGGTTTGCCATCTGCTGGTTTCGCGGCTGGGGGTGTGCCATCGGCGGGTGTCGCACCATCTGCGGCGGGTTCCGCCGGAGCGACGACCGGTGGGGTGGCCTTTCTCGCGCCGCGGCAGACGGCGACGAATGTATTGACAGCCACCACAGACTCTTCCAATGACTTGGTGGCATCCAGCGAGGAAATGAGCTGATGAGCCAGCTTGGCGATAGGCGCGAATCCCAGCGAAGCCGCAGGTCCGCCGACGCGCATCACGAGCCGGCGCACACCCGCGAGGTCGCCCTTTGACACCATCGCGTCCAGCTGCCCGGCCACCTTGCCAAGATCTTCCACGTACAAGTCCGAGAGGCCGAGCATTGGGGACTCGGTGCCAAGTGTGCTGGAGAGCGGGTTGGCGGTTTCGTTCTTCTCCCCGCTGACGAGCAGGAACTCGGCAACGGCGCGAAGCAGGACATCCTGTTGCAGCGGCTTGGCGAGGAAAGCGTTTGCGGCCGCGCTGCGGATGCGACTCAGGCCTTCTTCGCTGGTGTCGGCGGACATCAGAATGATCGGGCAGCGGAGCCCGGACTTGCGTGCCGACTGCACGAACTCCACCCCGGAACCAACCTCAAAGGTGTCGTCGCAGATGACCAGCCCGACGCCCTTGCGGGCCTTTTCAAGAGCGTCCGTGATGGTCGAGACACAGACGAAGTCCAGTGATGTGTCTCCGAGCATGGAACGTACGCAGGACTGCTCGATCTCATATTCGGCGACGATCAGCAGCGTGCCTTTGAGCTGCGTGGGATCCACAACCTCGCAAGTGAAGGCCTGCTCCAGCGGGTCCAGCGCCATGAAGTCGCGAACGTTGATCGGCTCATCGAACATCACGCCCACATCGTGGACGTTTCCGGCGACGTGCCGGCAGCGCATGACTTTTGCGGGCACGCGAACGGACGCGGAGGACTTGTGCGCCAGCGTCAGCACAACACGCGTTCCGACGTGGACATACGAGGAGTGCAGAAACCCGAGCCCGGTCCGGGAGAGATTGCGGCACGCGACGTTGATGTGCGTCTGCCCGCCGCCGGGCTGGATGATGTCCACGCCGATGCTTGGCTGGCGAAACTCCAGCCGCGAGGACTGGCGCTTATGGCTGGTGCTGCTGCCGGGCGCATCGAGCCGCTCGTAGATCGCGTCCAGTTGCTGACTGTTCATGCCCAGCGTGTTGGTGCGGCCCGTGCGGGGCGCCTGCGGAGCCGCGGCGCGACGGACGCTCTCGCCGGTGGTTGGTTTCTTCGTCATGCGTGAGCGTCCTCTGCCTGCGCCAGTGTGCCGGCAGGAGGTCATCGGCGCGCCGGGGCGGCGGCTGTGGCCATCCGGGGGAGAGGGCGGTATTCCCTGCTGCTCGTGTGTCCGATAACGCTTGCTCAGAGCGGTTCTTGTCCGACATGAGTTTTCGGCGGAAGCTAGGTCCGTGAGATTCGCCCCATTGCGGCCTCATCCCTGGCGCGTGTCAGACGTCCAGATTCTTCACTTCCAGCGCGTGTTCCTCGATGAAGCGCCGGCGACTCTCGACTTCTTCGCCCATGAGAATCGAGAAGAGTGTGTCCGCCTCGTGCGCGCCATCCCAGGAAACGCGCAGCAGCGTGCGCCGGGTGGCGTCCATGGTGGTATCCCAGAGTTGCTCGGCGTCCATCTCGCCCAGACCCTTGAACCGCTTGATTTCCAGGCCGCGGCGTCCGACCTCGTGCAGGGTTTCAAGAATCGCGGGGACGTTTGCAACGTCGATGCTCTTCTGGTTGGAAGCAACCTTGACATTTGAGACCCGCTCCTCTTCCGCTTCGGGCAAGAGATCAACGGCCTGCTCATCTGACGGTGCGCCGGCCTCCTGCTGGCTCTTGAGCTCCCACGCGTATTTGGTCGGCAGTTTGTCGCCACTGACGGACTCTTCCTGCACCAGCGCGTAGTCGGTGACGGAGACCCCCTGCTTGGTGAGCAGCTCGAAGACACGCTCGAGTTCGCGGTTTTCGTGCAGCTCGCGCAGTTGCGCGGCGTTGCGCCGCCCCACCGGCCCGGCAGGCGCGACGGGAGCGGCGGCAGGGTCCACGGTCGCGGAATCCGCCGGAACTTCCTCGCTCATCTCTTCAACAGAGAGCTCGTTGGTGGCCGCGATCTCACGGGCTTGTTTTTCACTCCACGCCCATGCCTCGCCGCCGGTCCAGGTGAGGCGGTGCGTGGGGAGCTTGCCGGATTTGCTCGGATCGCCGGAGCGGGCGGAGAGCAGATCGGGGAAACGCACGCCGCGGCGTTCGGCGACCTCGACAAGTTCGTGCAAACGGCGCAGCACGCGGACGAGCCGTTGCAACTCGCCCCCCTCGATGCGCCTCGCCACGGTGGGCAGACGCGTCTTGTCATCAATGAGCACGGTGGAGTGCTCGGCCGGATCGGTGGCCCGGACCACCAGCGCGGCCCGTTGCAGGCCGACCTCGGTCAGCATGTCAAAGAGCCGCGCGTTGGAGACGACGTACTCGATCTTCTTGTTCTTGCCGTGGCCCCATGCCAACTGATAGAGCGGGGCCTGCGCGATGAAAATCTTGCCGCGCCGGATGAGTTCGGGCATCTGCCGGAAGAAGAAAGTGAGCAGGAGCGTGCGGATGTGCGAGCCGTCCACATCGGCATCGGTCATGATGACGATGCGCCCGTAGCGGAGCTTGGCGAGATCGAACTCCTCGCCGATGCCGCATTTGAGGGCGGAGATCAGCGTGCGGATTTCCTCGAAGCCCAGGACCTTATCCAAGCGGGCCTTCTCGACATTGAGAATCTTGCCCTTCAGCGGCAGGATCGCCTGCGTCTCGACGTCTCGGCCTTGCGTGGCGGAACCACCGGCCGAATCACCTTCGACGATGAAGAGCTCGGAGCGGTCCACATCCTTGGTCTTGCAATCCCGCAGCTTGTGCGGCATGGAGCCGCTGTCCAGCGCGCTCTTGCGGCGGGTGAGTTCGCGGGCCTTGCGGGCGGCCTCGCGCGCCTGCGCGGCCACGATGCCCTTCAGGCAGATGCGTTTGGCCTCGGATGGATTCTCCGAGAGCCACGCTTCGAGTGCTTCGCCCACCGCCTGGGAAACGAAGGACTCGATCTCGGGGTTGAGCAGCTTTTCCTTCGGCTGGTTGTTGAACGTCGGGTTCGGGAGTTTGACGGAGACGATCGCGATCAGCCCCTCGCGCAGATCCTCGCCGGAGGGTGCGGGATCCTTCTCTTTGAGAAGCCCGGACTTCTTGGCGTATGCGTTCATGGAGCGAGTGAGTGCGACCTTGAAGCCCTGCGCGTGCGTGCCGCCATCCTTGTTGTTGATGTTATTGGCGAAGGAGAGGACGTTCTCGCTGTACCCGTCGTTGTACTGCATCGCGACCTCGCAGTAGAGGTTCGCGGGCTCGTCTTTCTTCTTGACGTGGACGACGGCGGAAACGGGCGTCTTGCCGGTCATCAGGTGGTCGATGTACTCCGTCAGGCCGACGCTCGCCTTGAAGGTGTCCTGCTTGATGCGCCCGTCCGCACCGACGCGCTCATCGCGGAGCCGGATGATGACACCGGGGTTCAGATACGCCAGTTCACGCAGGCGGGTGGCGAGAATGGTGTAGTCAAACGTGGTGTCCGGAAAGAGCTCATGGTCGGGCATGAAGGTGACCTTCGTGCCGGATTTGAAGGAGCCGCCCGCGTGCGTGTCGCCGTGGTTGGCGGTGCCGCCGGTGCCGCCCTTGATCTCACCGACGACGTGCAACTGCGAGGTGGTGCGGCCGCGCTCGAAGCCGATGGAGTAGATCTTTCCTTCGCGATACACCTCGCAATCCAGCCACTCACTCAGCGCGTTCACGCATGAAACACCCACACCGTGCAGGCCGCCGGAGACCTTGTACGCCGAGCCCTCCTCGCCGAACTTGCCGCCTGCGTGCAGCACCGTGAGCACGATCTCGACGGCGGGCTTGCCGTCGTACGCCGGGTTCTCGTGCTTCTTGGGCTGGACCGGGATGCCGCGCCCGTTGTCCAGCACGCAGCAGGAGCCGTCGGCGTTGATGGTCACACTGACTGTGTCGGAGAATCCGGCCATCGCCTCATCGATGGAGTTGTCCACGACTTCGTACACGAGGTGGTGCAGAGCGCGGATGTCCGTGCCGCCGATGTACATGCCGGGGCGCAGCCGCACGGCTTCCAACCCCTCAAGGATCTTGATCTGGTCCTCGGAGTAGTTGGAGTTGGGGGTGTTCTGGTCGGGAGCGGGAGTGGCTTCGGACATGGGGTACCTCGGCGGAGTGCCTGCGCGATGCTGCGTATGGCGATGTTCGTTCACGAACAGGGCGTGCACGGCACAGCAGTGGCGAGCGATAGCACTGAAAAACGGGATGTGTGAGGAGGTCCGAATCGGGGCCGCGGGGAGCGGGGCCGGGGCGAACCAGATACGTAAATGGTATGCTTGATGATCGGTTCTGACTCGTCTGTGGCCACGGTTTTCCTTGCTGTTTTTCCCCGCAATATGCGGCGAGGGAGCGCTCAAGTTGGCGAACGTTCCGATTCCAGTTCTCCCCGTGGCCCATGAGTCGGAAGTTGTCTCCAAGCGGATTCGATTCGCCGCCGAACCGACCAAGCTTGGCGGGAGCGGATACGCGTCGCGTCAGGTGCGGGCGTTTGGCGAGGTGGCGTGGGTGCTCATCGTCTTCGGTGTGTCGTATCTCTTCATGTCGTACGTGATTTCCGGACCGGTCTCACTCTGGGTGGCGGCGACGGTGACCGCCATGGCGGTGATAGCGCGACTGGCGTTGGGGCGCGTGGCAAGTAAGCATGTGAAGACCGCAAAAGTCTGGATGGAGGTCTCACCGATATCCAGCCGTGTCTTGTGCGTTGGCGTGCCGCGCAAGATCGCACGAGTGGCTGCGCTGGGACCGATCGAGGATCGGATGTTCGAGCCGCAGGTCTTTCTCGCGGTTGGTTCGACGAAGAGCCCCCGCCGCAAGCAGATTGTGCAGATCGTCTCCGGCGTCCTGATCGTGATCATCGCGACATGGATCGAGTGGAACTTCATGCACCGCATCACCGCGCCGTACATCCTGTTCATCGCGGGCATCGGCGGGGCGATGCTTGTGGGCAGCGCGGTGTATCCGACGTATCTGCGAGTGGTCCCGGGACGGATTGACATCATGGAGTGTGCGCTGTTGGGGCACCGGATCATCAGTGTTCGACGCATCGACTTAAGAACACGGGCCGTGACCCTGGACGCTGGGAAGCAGATGCTGCACATTGACAGCATTCCATACGCTCAGACGATCCCGTTCAGCGCGATCTGGAACGCGTACGGCTTTGCACACGCCGCGCTCTCCGCGGCGATCAGCACGCACGAGCCGGCGCCGCTGCCGGATGACGCGCTGATCGGCTGAGAGAGGCGCGGGCGCAAGCGCGGGGAATGCAATGAGTGAGCGTGACAAGCAGAGAGTGCCCGGGCTTGCGCCGGCACCTCTGTTATCTGCGTTGGGTCACGCCCAGTTCTTCCTCGGATGTGTGGACTTCATCGATATCGCCAACGCGCGGCACGGAGCGCGAACGGATGACGATCTCGTACTGGGAATCCGACGGTGAGGGACCGGCGGCTTGCGTAGCTCTGGTCTGACCGGCCAGCTTCTTCTCCCCGCTCCCTGCGTGCGTGCTGCGCTCGTGCGTCGCGGCGTTGCGTCCGTCGTTGGTGACGTTGTACGTCATGCCGATGGTGGTCTCCTGCTCGCCAAGCAGCAAGCGGTTGGCGAGTTCCACGCCCTGCATCAGCGTGTGGTCGGTGTTGGAGACTTCGTACTTCCACATGCCAAAGCGGCCGCGGGAATAGATGTCGCGCTCCTCCAGCCACGGGATCACCTCGGCGAGAATGTCGTCGCGCTCCACGGATGGCGTCGGATACGAGTAATCCGCGTAGTAGCACCAGCGGCTGACGATGTTTGCTCGCTCGCCCTTCTCCAGCAGCCCGGCGTTTTCCAGTCCGGTGATGCACTCTTCGATGACGGCGTCGCTATCCATCCCCTCGCGCCCGGGTGTCGGCTTGAACGCGCTCTCGCTCACCTCGCAGAGCAGCGAATAGTAGTTGTCCTTGTCCGGCGTCATGTGCGGCGAGTAGTTGGAGAGATACGTCACGCGGTAGAACGGGCAGTTCTCCTCGGGGAAGTACATCCAACTCTTGGTATCCGGCGTGCCCCCGCCCGGCGTGCGGCTCCTGAGCCCGATGCCGACCATGTAGCCGGAGGAGTGCTTGAGCTTTGCCGCGGTTTCGGCGATCTGGGAGAGAGGTACCGATGGATCATGGGATCCCGCGATCGAACCATTCTCCTTGATCCCTTGTTCCCTCGATCCCTTGATCCCTTCCCTCAACACCTTCCCGCACAACACATCCACCGGCATCGCGCTCACCAGCACGTCATACGTCTCGCGTGTTCCGTCGGTGAACTCGATCATCTTGCGGTCCACGTCGATCGTCTTCACTGTTTTGTTCAGTTGCACATGTCCGCCCTGCTCGGCGTATCCCAGCACGCGTTCGAATCGCTTGTAGAACTCCCCCGTGCCTCCCTTGAGCGGAAACTTGAACTGGTTGTTCGGTCCCCAGCCGAAGTCATCTGAGCCGAGCATGATGTTCTTGAGGGCCCGCTCGATGTCGATCATCGCCACGCGCTCGCCGATCCAGGTCTTGTTCATCATCTCCGGCGGGTGGGCCCAGACCTTGAAGTTGTACGGACGCATGAAGTGTTTGGCGATCCCCTCGCCGAAGACAGCGTCGATGAACTCGCCGAAGTTGCGTGCCGCGGCGGGCGACGCGATCGCGCCCTTGCCGCTCTGCGCCCGGATCAGCCCCGCCATGCACTCGTACGCCGCCTGCTTGGGCAGGTAGCGGATGTTGTTCTGAAAGGGATACGGCACCCATGTGTCGTACATCCGCACCCAGCTTTCACGGTTGTTGAGCGTGAAGTCGCTCCCCATCAGCTTCTCGAAGCACTGGTCGTAATACGTGTAGTGGCTGAACATCACGTGCCCGCCAATGTCCCACGTGAAGCCCTGCGGATCAACAAACGAGTGCGCCAGTCCGCCAATATACGGATGGCGCTCAAAGAGCTTGAAGTTTGTGTAGCCCAGTTCTTTCAGCCGGTACGCGCACCCGAGCCCCGTTGGGCCAGCTCCGATGATCACGACCTTGGCGTTGTCCGGCATGGGTGGGCGGCTCAAAAGAGTTGGCAGACAGAGCAGGCCGCGCCCACTCATCTCAGGGGGCGAAGAATAGCTCACAAGTGCTGAAATCGTCGGGACTTCCGAGCAATAGAACCCCCAGTTCAGAGGGTGATCTCCTCCAAGTTTCACTTCCCTTATTCAAGGTTCTATCCAGGAAGTACCGACCAATCCCCTTGAAGCGGTTGTGCTCTGGGGCCAAGCAACCGCCCATTGAGACGAGATGATGCAGGCGTCAATGTTTGACAGGGAAACTCACCACCCGGACTTGGCGGGGCAGTCGCCCACCGGTTCCGGTGCCTACTCTGTCTTGTACAACCCTTCTGTCCGCGCTCGCATCCGGCGGGTGTCATTGGCCAGTAGCAGCCACTCGATTGCTCAAAAGATACGGCCCTTCCGCGACGAACGGCTCAAGGAGGATCCTCGATCATGATCAGCACGGCAAGCAGCGGCACGCACGCCCTTCGGGCGGTCGTCAAGGTTGCTGAGAATATCTGTGCCCTGCCCGCTGTGGCGACGCAGGATTGGTGCGACCGCGCGGCGGCGGCACTCCTTCCGATCGCCCAGCCCGCAGTCGCCATCACCATGATCGGGCAGATCGACGAACGCGGCTCGATCATCCGGCAAGAAGCAACCGGCGTCGCCGGGGTCTATGTCGCGGATGTGGTGACGAACGTGGGCCGGGCTCACGCCGCGCCGAGCGCGATCAGTATCGACCCGAACGATGCCAATCTGGCGCAGGTCCGGACGAACTTGGCGCAGGCGAAGGATTTGCACTGGTCTCCGGGCAACCTCACGCCGGGCAGCATTCGCGCTGGCACGGCGGACAAGTTCGGCGTGAACATTCTGGAAACCGGCAACGCCGTAGTGCGGCGCTGGAGCGCGTATCGGTTGCAAGGGCTGCTGATCGGCGCGGCATCCATCGGCCCGGCAGGCAGGGTGCTGACGATCGAGATGGCCAGTTCCAATGTGCCGCTGGGCGAAGCGGAGGCCGCCGCCTTGGAGGCGGTCTTGCCGCTGCTGGCGCGCCGGGCGATCATGGCGATCGGCACCGATCCGAGCGAGGCCGCGGCGTGGCTGACCACCCGCGAGCAGATGATTCTGCAACACCTGCTGCTGGGGAAGAGCGTTCGCGAGATCGCCGAGGAACTCGGTCGCAGCCCGCACACCGTCCACGACCATGTCAAGAGTCTGCACCGCAAGCTCGGCGCTTCCAGCCGCGGCGAGTTGGTGGCTCGCGCGCTTGGGTACAGCGAGATGATGGCCCCAGCGGCGGAAAAGGTGGAGCCCGTCGCCGGACACCAGCCGCAGATCCATGTGCGTCCGATCCGATCCCCGGGCCAGACGGCCTGAAAGTCGGTATGCTCAGGCCGATGAAGACGAAGCGGTACATGGTGATGGTGGCGATGGCAGGCCTCGCGTGCGTGGGTGCGGGTGGCTGCGCGAAGCAAGGTGGCGCGGCGTCGGCAGACGCGGCCAGCACCTCGACCGCGGATGCCGCGACATCAACCGGAACGCCCGCGACGCTGCACATCGACGCCGGGCAGTTCGCAATGGCCTTCGATCAGTCGCGGGATGTGCTCCGCGATCTCGGCTTTATTCTGGATCGCGTGGATGGTCAGCTCGGCGTGATCACGACGCAGCCCAAGGGCAGCGGCGGAATCGCCACGCCCTGGGATCGGGAGCAGTCGGGCGTTGGTGATCGACTGGAAGATGCTGTGCAGAAGCACCGGCGCGTGGTGCGGATCGAGTTTGCCCCCGTGGGCACTGAGCCGGGGAGCGCGGAGATT
>JBKJOD010000201.1:0-3653 GCA_046593245.1 Phycisphaerales bacterium | reverse complement strand
CGATGGTCGGGATGACGGGCGTGTGCGTCGCGGGCACCCACGGGAAGTCCACGACGACGGCGATGCTCGGGTTCATTCTCGCTGAGGCGGGTCTGGACCCGAACGTGATTGTCGGGGCCAACTGCGAACAACTTGGGGGCGGATTCCGGCTGGGGGCCGGGACGATTCCCGAAGGGACGAACAAGGGCAACCCGGGGCTGCTGGTGGTGGAGGCCTGCGAGTTCAACCGCTCCTTCCACAACTACTCGCCGAAGATCGCGGTGATCACGAGCGTCGAGGCGGACCATCTGGATATGTACGGCTCGCTGGATGAGGTGGTGAAGAGCTTCCACGAGTTCGCCAAGCTCATTCCGCCGGCCTCCGCCGGTGCGGGGGGCGGTAAGCTGCTGATCGCGGAGCAGAACGCCCACAAGCGCGAGGTGACGGCTGGGCTGGAATGCGCGGTGGAGACGATCGGGTGGTCGCCGAGTGCGGACTGGTCCGTGAAGTATGACACCGAGACGCGCAAGACGGGGCTGGTGCGGAAGGGCGAGGGGCTGGTGGCCGCGTGGGTGACGCCGCTGGCGGGGGACCACAACGCGATGAACGCCGCGACCGCGTGCGTGCTGGCCCTGAACGCGGGGGCGGACCCCGATGTGCTCGGCCCGGCGATCAACCGCTTCAAGGGACTGGACCGGCGGATGCAGCTACTGGGGGAGAAGGTCATTGTCGAGGGGAAGCCGCCGGTGCGGGTGTACGACGACTACGGGCACCATCCGACGGAGGTGGAAACCACGCTGCGGGCGATGCGGGAGTTCGAGAAGCCGGAAACGCGCGGCGGACGGCTGATCTGCGTCTTCCAGCCGCACCAGCACAGCCGGACGCGGCACCTGCTGGAGGAGTTTGCCAACTCGTTTTCGGCGGCGGACATGGTGATCGTGCCGCACATCTACTTTGTGCGGGATTCGCTGGAGGAAAAGGCGAAGGTCACGGCCTCCGACCTTGTCGATCGCCTGCGGGCCAAGAACGTGCAGGCGCTGCACCTGTACCCGTTCGAGGCGATCATCGAGCACTTGCAGGTGATTGCGCGGCCGGGGGACCTGGTGATCGTGATGGGCGCGGGGCCGGTGGATACGGTGGGACGCGGGTTCCTCAAAGCGCAGGGTTGAAGCACACACGCCCGGGATGAGCGACGCTCTGGGAGCGAATCCCGCGGATATGAATCCGAATACGTACGGGGTGAACCAGATGCCATCCGTGTCCGACATTCCCATCGCAACCGACGCAAAGCTCGCCACCTGGTTCGGCCTCGGCGGCCCTGCCAAGCGGCTCGCCAAGCCGCGCACGCTCGATGAGCTCCGTGCTTGCGTCGAGATGGACGCGAAGCTGAAAATCCTCGGCGACGGTGCCAACCTGCTCGTCGCCGATGAGGGCATGAGCGACCTGGTCGTCTCGCTCGCCGACGGCGAGTTCGGCACCTTCGAGATCGGCCCCATCGACCATCGCGGCTATACGGATGTCCGCGCCGGCGCAGGCGTGCATCTCTTCAAGCTCATCAACGCGACCGTGGCAGCAGGACTTTCGGGACTGGAGAATCTCGCTGGCATTCCGGCCTCCGTCGGCGGCGCGGTGATGATGAACGCGGGTGGGAAATACGGTTCGACGGGCGATTACATCAAGACCGTTCACGCGGTGGACCGCACCGGCGCGATGCACGAGTTCCCCCGCATCAAGATCGAGTTCGTGTACCGCCACTGCTCGCTGGCCGCCAAGAACGTCATCGTCACCAGCGTGACCTTCCGCCTCAAGCGTGCCGCCGATCCGGCCGCGCTCAAGGCGAAGCTGAAGGAAGTCACCGAGTACAAGAAGACAACGCAGCCGATGAACGCCAACTCCGCCGGGTGCTGCTTCAAGAATCCGACGCTGATGGACAACGTAAAGGACATCGGCACCACGGGCACCCGCATCTCGGCGGGAATGCTGATCGATCGCGCCGGGTGCAAGGGACTGACCGTCGGCGGCGCGACCGTGAGCGATCAGCACGCGAACTTTATCGTTGCGAGGCCGGGGTGCAGGGCAGTGGACGTGATCCAAGTCATGCGGCAGGTGCGGGAGCGCGTGCAGGCAAAGTTCGGCGTGATACTGGAGCCGGAGGTTGTCATCTGGGGTGCCACCTTGTAGTTGTCCCGTCATCTCGAAACAAAGGCAGAACCACGAAGGCACTGAGACACGAAGGTTCACGGAGAGAGAGGAACTAACGAAAGGACTGTTGAAATGTCAACGCACATAGGGAATCCAACTAGCCCCTTTGCTGCGGACGATCCGCTGTCCGGAACGATCATTGGAGCGGCGATCGCCGTTCACAAAGCGCTTGGACCGGGACTTCTGGAGTCGGTCTATCACGAGTGCATGAGCATTGAACTCGAAGAACTGGGTGTGCCGTTCAAGAGTGAAGTGCCAGTTCCCATCGTGTATCGGGGCCGCGCTCTCAAAGCTCGTCACAAACTAGACCTGATTGTTGACGGCAGAATAATCGTGGAAATGAAGGCCATCGACGCACTCGCCAAGATTCACGATGCCCAACTGCTCACCTATTTGCGACTGACCAACAAACGCCTCGGCCTCCTGATCAACTTCAACGTTCCCCTCCTCCGCGACGGCCTGAAACGAATGGTGCTCTAGTTACTCTCTTCCTTCTAACTCCGTGTCTCAGTGTCTTTGTGGTTTGCCTTCCGCCTTTCGAGAACCCCATGCTCCACTCCATCCTCGTCCTCGGCGGCGGCCCCGACTCCGAGCGGGAAGTCTCCCTCAAGTCCGCACACTTCGTCGCGCAGGCGCTCCGTGACTCGGGCAAATACGCCGCGGTTCACAACCAGACCATCGACAAACTCACACAGTTCGAACTGAAGCAACTCCCGGGCGATGTCATCTTCCCCGCCCTCCACGGCGGCTGGGGCGAGGGCGGGCCGCTGCAAGACCTGCTCGAAGCCGATGGCCGACCGTTTGTCGGCTGCAAGGCCCGCGCGGCCCGGCACGCGATGGACAAACTGGCGACCAAGGTCTCCGCCGTGAAGCTGAGCATACCGACGGCGGAGGTCCGCACGCTGGACCTGCGCGATCCCGGCTGTCCGCTTGCGTTCCCGGTCATCATCAAACCTGTCCACGAGGGCTCGACGGTCGGGTTGCATGTGTGCAAGACCGCCGTGGAATGGGCGGCGGCCCTCGACACCATCCGCCGCGAACGCACCACACCCAAGGGCGATCGCTGCTACATGGTCGAGTCCTGCATCTCCCACCCCACCCGCCCCAAAGCCCGGGAGCTCACCGTCGGCTTGATCGACAATCAGCCCCTCCCCGTTATCGAGATCACCCCAGCCGATGCGCTGTACGACTACGAAGCCAAGTACACCCGCAGCGACACGACGTACACCGTGGAGCCAAAACTCCCCGGCCGCATCACCGAGACCATCCAGCGGCAGACCGCCGAACTCGCCCAGTCCATGGGCGTTCGGCATCTGGCCCGGGCCGACTTCATGCTCGACGGCGACGGGCCGGACGCGACCGCTTGGTTCCTCGAAATCAACACGCTTCCCGGCTTCACCGATCACTCGCTGGTCCCCATGGCCGGGCGGCACATCGGGCTGCCGATGCCCGCGCTCTGCTCCAAGCTCATC
>JBKJOD010000286.1:0-3229 GCA_046593245.1 Phycisphaerales bacterium | reverse complement strand
GTTTTGGATGTGCGACGTGGCCATTTGCCAACTGCACAGAGTCTTTCTCCCGGTCCGAGCACGAAGTGTCCGCGACTGTTGCCGGCGGGAACGGGCGCCCAGTTTTTTCCGCTTGGCGCATCATTCCGGAGAGTGGATTGAGGCAACGTGGGACGTGTTAGGTATTCAGGTTCGCGACCAATCGATTTGCCAATGCCAACCCCCGTGGTATGGTGTTTGTGCAGAGTTCGCAGGATGTGTCCCCCCAACAGGAAGCGAGAGAGATGATGAACCAATCTGTGCGTTGTGCGTGGGCTGCCGCTGCGGCATTGCTGGTTGCGAGCGGGGCGCGGGCGGATGTCACGTTTTCGGACACCGAGTTTGCAAACTCCGGCTGGGGGTTGGACACCATCACCGTTGGCGCGGGCGGCACTTCCGTGGGCACCCAGACCAGCGGCGGCAATCCCGGCTTCGGGCGTCAAGTGACCAACAACATCACGATCGGCGGCGAGGTGTACGGCCTGCACCGCTACGGCACCACAACGGCAACGCGGTACGAGCCAATCCTGAGCGGCGCGATCACCTCCGTAGATTTCACCATCGACTCTAAGTTTATCTCTGGCATTGGCGGTCTGGGGCATGGCATCGCGCTGGGGGCGAAGCAGGGGAGTGCCGTGTATCGCGCCGGGTTTGATACCACGGGCAACACCGGATTGTGGGAAACCCACGCTTCCAGCGGCTCGACTGCGGCGAGTTTCGTGTCCTTGAACGGTGGCCCCGCAATCGACTTTTCTGCCACCGGCGCGCCGATTCGCTTTGGCTTCCTGGTTTCCAACGGTGCGGTGAATGAGACGTACAACAATGTGGTGTTGTACGACAACTTCCGCGTGGTGATCCACAACGTTCCCGCACCGACGGGCGTGGCGGTGCTGGGCTTGGGCGGGCTGGCCGCGTGTCGCCGCCGCCGCGTGCGGTAAGTTTTCCCCCGACCTAGCGTTCGTGAGCGCAATCGTCGCATTGCCCATATGCAATGTGGGTTGAGCGGGATGGCTCAGGAGCAACGCGATGCAGCAGGGAACTCGATGGCGATGGACAAGCCTCGTGGCCTCCGCTGCCACGCTGCTGCTGGGCGCGTTGCATGTGCGGGCGCAGGAATCTGATGAGGGTCTGATCCGCATGGCCCGCGTGGAAGATCCGCACGCTGTCGGCGTTGGGCGCGTGCTCCCGGATCTGGATCTTGTCGCGCTCCGCGACCAGAAGCACACGCTTTCGGAACTGCTCAAGGATCGCAAGGCCGTCGTCATCGCCATGACGGGCGCGACCTGTCCCATGAGCAAGGACTACACGCCGCGGCTAGCGGAAATGGAGCGCGACTACGCCAGGCGCGGCGTGGCGTTCGTGTTTGTGAACTCCGTTGAGGCGGAGACGCTCGGTGATATGCAGGAGCAGGTGAAGCGGGGCCGCTTCGAGGGGCCATACATCCCGGATCGAAATGGTGCGGTGCGCAGGGCACTCGGCGTGCGCACCACGACCGAAGCGTTTCTGATTGACTCCTCACGCACGCTCGTGTATCGCGGAGCGGTGGATGATCAGCACGGCATCGGCAAGTCGCTCCCCGCGCCAAACAACAACTATCTTGCCGATGCGATGGACTCCGTGCTCACTGGTGCGCGGCCGCGCATACGCGCGACATGGGCGCCGGGGTGTCTGGTGTCAGCGGGAAATGGCTTTGCCGCGAGGCCGGGCTCCACCACCAATACCTACACCAATCGCATCGCGTGGTTGCTCGCTGAGAGCTGCGTCTCGTGCCATCGCCCGGGCGGCGCAGCGCCGTTTCCGCTCGATTCGTACGAGGCCGTGGTCGGGCGAGCCAAGATGATCGAGGCGGTGGTTGCGAGCGGACTGATGCCGCCGTGGCACGGGGTCGCCGCGCCGACCGATCCGGATGAGCCAAGCCCGTGGGTCACGGATCGCTCTCTGACAACCAGCGATCGAGATGCGTTGCTTGGTTGGCTCCGGTCTGACAAGCCGCGCGGCGAAGATGGCCCGCTTCCAGTGTTGCCCCCACTCTCGCGGACCTGGGCGATCGGCGAGCCCGACCTGCTGCTCACGAGTTCGGGGCTGCGCCTGGCGGCGAAGGGCGGGATGCAGCACGGGCGCGTCATGGTCGGCTTTCCTGGTGGAGAGGACAAATGGCTCTCCGCCATCGAACTGCGACCCGTCGAGACGGGCTCGATCCATCATGCGCTCGTGTGGGTGCTCGCTCCCGGCGATGTGCTCCCGGCTGTGGCTGAGATGCCCGGTTCACTGGAACTCGTGGCGACCTACAGCCCGGGAGACAATGTGCTGCGCTATCCAGCAGGCACGGCGCGGCGGATTCGCGCCGGGTCCATCTTCCTTGTTGATCTCTACGCCAAGCCGATGGGCAAGGAACTCATCAGTGCGCTGCGCATGGGGTTCAAGTGGGGCGGGCAGCCGCGTATGTCCGTGCGGTCTATCACTGCGCGCGCCACGCAGTTTCAGCCGGACCCCGCCGATGACCTTCTCGCGGTCGCCCAGCTCGCTGTTTCTCCCGGCGAGAGGGTGCTGGCGATGACGCCATATTTGCGTTCGCGTGCGAGTTCATACGCCATCGCGCCTGCGGCACCCACGAACGACCCCGCGATTCTCGACGCTCCGCACCACGACTTCCGATGGGTGCTGCGTTATGAGTTGTTGGAACCCCGCACTTTTCCAGGCAATGGCCTGACGATTCGCGCCCGATACCGGCCGGATGCCGGCGACGCACCCGGGCCCCTGGAACTGGGTGCCGAACCCGAGAGCGAGGCCCTGCTCTTGTCTGTCGAGGTTCTCCAGCCCGTTCCGACACCCAAGTAGAAGCGAAAACCTGGTGAATGTTGGCCAGTTTGGGTATCGAGCGTGACATGGGCGGCCGCGTGTCGCTTTCATTTCTAGGAAATTTGGCTTTGTGATAGACTCATTTGACTGAGATGTCGCATGATCGGGTGGGGACTAGTTGCATTCACGCGGCGGTCACGCCGGAGGTGTTCGATGGGAGACCGAAAGACTTTGTGTGGGTTTGTCGGTGCGCTTGCCGTGCTGGCAACGGGCCTGGGCAGCGTCTTCGGCGCGGTGGCCAATCTCCAGGCGGTCAAGGACGCAGACATCTTTGCGGACAACACCTCCAACGCGGATGGTGCAGGGCCTTTCATGCGCGCAGGGGCGACATCGGGTGGCGCGGCGCGGCGAG
>JBKJOD010000101.1:0-7954 GCA_046593245.1 Phycisphaerales bacterium | reverse complement strand
GCGATCGCCTTCTCTCACCCGATTTCAGGAGCCGCTTCATGCCGCAGATGATTCGCAAGAAGATCAAGTGGGCCACCAAACGCCGCAAGTGCGGATCCCGCGTGTGGAAGACCAAGTTGGTCACCGTCGCGCAGCAAACGCCCAAGGCCGCCAAGCCGGAGCGCGGCGAGAAGCCAGCGGAAAAGCACGCGGAGAAGCATGTCGAGAAGAAGGCCTGAGATAACTCGGATATCCGCGCAACGCCCGTCTTTACACTACGTTGAACGAGCACGAGCAATCTCCACTGCACGTCTGAGCTTGATGATCTCGGCATCTTGATCCTGCCACCAACGCGTACTCCACACGCGGTGCATGCGCCAGCCGTATCGGCCCTCTAAGATACTCTGCCTCCAGACATCTCGGAGGCGGGCTGATCGAGAGCTGTGGTACGCTGCGCCATCGCATTCGATGCCGAGCACATACCCCCGATTTGGATCTGGGTGGCGCACGGCGAGATCGATCCGAAAGCCCCCGACACCTATTTGAGAGTCCACTTGGTAGCCCAACTCCTGAAGGGCGCCACAAACTTCTTCTTCCAACCCTGATTCTGGCGACCCTTGACTTGCGTGTTGCTGCGACCGCTTCAATTTATCCAGGATCTGCCTAACGCGATCCTGTTGTCCGGCCGAAAGCGCTTGGGCGTATGCGAGGTACAATTGAAGGTAACCTGCAGGAGTGATGCCAGCTCCAGTTGTGTCTTGACCTCCGAGCGCAGTGGCAACCTCTCCAATCGGCATACTGCTAACGACATGCACTCGTTTCTTTGCGCGCGTAATCGCGACATTCAAGCGTCGTTCCCCTGTTTCCTGACCAACCGGGCCGAACTTGCGATGGAAATGCCCCGCGCCGTCCGGGCCGAACGTCGTACTGAAGATCATTACGTCCCGCTCATCGCCCTGGACATTTTCGAGATTCTTCACAAACAAACCGACGTCTTGATCGTCGATCGTGCGGTTGACTTCTTCGTCGTATCGCGATGCAAAATGGGTACTCTTAAGACGTTCCGTTTCGAGCAAGTCTTGGATCAACTCTCGCTGCGGCTGGTTGAACGTGACGACTCCAATCGTTGGGTTCGACGAATCGTTTTCGAGGGTGTCTCTGATCAGACGGACGACCGCCGCCGCTTCGGCCTGATTGACGCGCCGCTTTCGCTCGTACGTACCTGCTATTGGAGTAAACTGAATCGGCGAGAGCGCCGCGGTGGAAGGCAGACGCGACGGCGGTGCTTCCAGCTGCCCGTCATAGAACGCGCGATTGCTGAACTCGATCAGGGCCGGGTGATCGCTGCGATAGTGCACGCGCAGGTACGCGCTTGGCATACCGGCTACCGCCGCGGCCAGCAAGTCCTGCGACTCTGAAACGTGCCTCGTGACCAGCTTCGCAGTCGATGATTGGACGGGCTTGTCTGTTGCCTCCTGTTCCTCTTCCTCAGTCGAGTCGGGATCGTCGGCCTCTGGAACGAAGAAACCAGTTGGCGGCAGCTGCTTTTCGTCACCCGCCACGACGAGTCTCTTGCCTCGCCAGACAACTGGCAGAGCTTGCTCGATTGGACATTGAGACGCCTCGTCAAAGATCACAACGTCGAACAGCCCTTCCGAGAGAGGAAAAACCTGAGCCGCGGCCGCAGGGTTTGTCAACCACACGGGCCGCATCGCGAGAAGACCCTTGTCAACTGAAGCCCTGACCGCCTCTCGCAGTTTCGGGGCAGGGCCATGCTTGCCACCCCGGAGCTTGAAGAAGACACTCCACGGCTGATTGCGATAGGCTTCCTGCTCTGCGCGCCAGCGAGTGTGGATAACCGCCGACTCCGACCGTCGTTTCGCCTCAAGAGCACGCCGCAGTTGAGCAACCAAAGCCTCCTGGTCTCCGTGGCCCAATCGCGTAAGAACGCTCCGTGCCAACACGATCTCCCGTCGCCAAGAATCGATGACACTGGCGGAGGCGAGTGCTCTCCACCATTGGCCGAACGCGGCGCCCGAGTCTGGATGCGGATGAACTGGACGAACCTCATCGCTTCTGGCTCGCGTTTCGTAATCCAATAGAGCGGAAATGGCAATCCGCGCTGACTCGGAGGCCGTTTCTTGAAGGCCTTCAAAGTGCTGGAGCCCTTCAACTCTGGCGATACCGAGAGCGAGGCCCTGTACCTCCGCTTTGATCGTTTGCCCGGCAAGCGCCCGATGCCGGAGGGCATCCACGAACTTGGATGGAAACCAGCGGCGCAATTCCTCTAGTTGAAGCAGCAGTCGCTCGACACATCCCACTCTGCGCTCCAAGACTTCGATCACTGACCGAACGCTAGCCCGAGCTGGCGAAGCACCCCCAACAGCCGAGTCAATCAATGGCCGAGCCCAAGGAAACGCTCGATGAAGTCCGGAAATGTCTATCGCGCGGCGCAACGATTCTTCAGCCCGAGCCACATGCACATATGCGCTCTCTAGATCGGTAGCGTCGAACGCTACGCCGGGCTGGACACCTTTGGACGCCACCATCGTTGAATCGATCGCATCTTTTTCGGCGAAATATCGCTTGGCTGCGCGTGATACATCGAACAGAGAGTCCCCTATCGCATCAGGTCGGGCCTCCAGAACGATTCGACGACACTCCCGAAACTTGCTTGATGCCGCTCGCCACCACTTTTTTTCAAATCGAAGAATCTCAATACATGCTCTGCGCAATACTTGGGCGTTGAGCATGGAGGCCTTGCCAATGGCCTCGGACCACAAGGGGTCAAGCGTCATTCCTCTCGCGTGTCTCGCGCGTTCCTCCTCCTTTCCGACGCGGGCAAGAACCTCCGCCTCTCCGTACGCACCGGTCTCGCGCAAGTGATCCAGCCAGCCAATAACCCTCCCTCGCAAGTCCGGCTCCATGCGTTCGGTATTCTCAAGAGTCGCCAACGCCGCTGAGAACTCTTCGCGGATGGTGGCTGGCGGGTCGGGGAGAAAGATCTTCAAGGGCGATTTGGCGAGTAGGTTCTCGTGCTCACCATTCAATTCTTCGCAAACACCGAGAAGCTCCTTAACGTCCCGTGTAAACGTCGATGAAAATACGAAGTCGCGCGTGCGCTCTCGCCATGGATTTTCAAAGTACTGAGACTCAAAAAATGCTGTTCCCGCACGGGCGACCTCGGACTGAAAACTGGGAAGACTGTTGGCGTCGAGCTTTTCTCCGATAGCGGCAATGCCTGGCAAAGGTCGGACCGTCGGGTTGCTCCGAAGCAACTTGCCTTCCATTGCGAGCAGATCTCGATACGAGCATCCAAGTCGCGGATGCTGCTCCCTGAGCGCTGCGGCAGCTTCGTCGAGGTCTCTTTCAGTCACCTCGATCTCTCGGGCAATCGCCGCTCGTCGCACATCTTCGGTCAGTACTGAAAAATTGCCGAGATCCACCACTTGATCCCGAATCTCGCCGCAGACATGTCGTCGGTCCGACTCGGGATCGTGCATGTGAATGCACAGCTTGTCTAAGTGGGCTTTCTTGAGCCGCTCCCAGACGACGCGAGTCGCGGCCTCCTTCTGGCAAACCATCAATACTGTCTGCTTGTGGGCGAGTGCGTCCGCAATGATGTTTACTATGGTCTGTGACTTGCCAGTTCCAGGTGGCCCGTGTACAACAAGTCCAGTGCCTTGCCTTGCTTTCCAAACGACGCGCTGCTGAGAGAAGTCCGCGTCGGTTACAAAGTATCTGTCGGACTCGGGTGGCGGCACGAGTGGCGTGTCTGGTGCCAAAGTCCCGCGAAGAAGGCCGTCGGCGGTCGGGGAACACCGCTCAGACTTGCGGATCGTCTCCAGGTCCGCAAGTATCGACTCGTTCTGCCAACGAAAACGACCAAGAACTCCAGCACGAAAAAACTGCACTCGGTTCGTTGCTTCCAAGCTCGCTGACGTCGGGACATCAACGAGATTCGGGCTCGACGGCCAACTCGGCGCGGGCCGAAAACGACTTGCCACCTCGCCCATTAAGGACTCTACCCACTCCTGTGTCAACTCTGCCAAGTCGTCTGCGGACGGAGAATCGATCTCGACGCCGTGGCGACGAAGCACCCACGCCGCCATCGCGGTGTTGAATCTTGGCGCTAACTCCGACTTGCGGCGAATCGCCACCCTGCCCTGTCGCCTTGGATTGGGGACGATTTCGGCGGGGAACAGCAATAACGGAGCTAGAAGACCATCCGAGTCTGAATCTACCGAAGGCGGAACGTAAATCAAGGGATAGGCAAGCCAGAGCGCATGAATCCCCGTTTCACGCAACGCCAAGTCGGCGTTCCGACGCATGGATTCCAACTGACTGTACAGAGCCCGTTGAGCCCTCAGTTTTCGATCACCGAACAGCACTTTCGGCTCATCGTCATCGAACGTGCTCAGGGTCCCGAACTCTTGAGCATCAAACTCCAACTCCGTGGCCTGTCCGCGAATCATGGCCGCTACCAAACGGGCTGGAGACGCTGCCTGAACGCAATCGAATCGAGTGACGTCTACATGTGAGGATGCCTTCTTGCTGGGAACGCGCAGGAGCGGGCTGCGAGTGATCGCCGCATTCAATCGTTTGATGAACTTGCCGACGGTTCGTTGATGGGGCAGTTCTTCGGGAATTGGCGTCGGGAGATCAGTCATCTGTATTCAGAATAACAGATTCGACCACGAGACCGACTGAAATGCTCTGGCAAGTTCCCGCCCATCCGTCAGTGCCCCACGTTAATCTTGCCCTATTCTTGGCCGGCACAACACGCCATCCTGGATTGATGAGTTCAATTCTTCGAAAGCGCGTCCCTGGCCCGCCAGCGGCCCCTCCGGGCGTGTTTTCTGAGGCATTTCTACCCTCCGGTCGAGCGGATGCGCAATGCCGCTTGACTTGCATGCCGATATCTGCTCTGATGGTCTGTCTAGGTGGTTCTGTTCGGGGAGGATTGGGGGAGGGGTAGTTTCGTGCTCATGGGTGGGTCTGGGGCTTGAACTTGCCGCGGGTTTCGACCTTGCACGGCCATCGGGCCGTCGCGGCTTGCAGACATCTTGCATGGCGACACTGACAGGCATTCTGGACTGGCCACAGCGATCGGAAGGTCGTGTGCGGCAGATGAGCGGCTCCACTCTGGTGCAGCGGGACGATGATCCCTTTGTGCCGCAGTCATTGGCCGAGCGCTACAAGCTGCGCAACGGGCTGGAGATCACCGTGACAGTGGGGATTCGCCCGCCGCGCCAGCAGCCGCAGCAACAGCCATCGCAGCAGAATCGGCCTGGGCAGCCGCCGCAGAACGGACAGCTTCGCGGACCCACGGGCGGACCCGGCGTGCCGGGGTCGGGCATTCGCCACCCGCCGCCAGCGGCCCATCGGGCCGGATCGGTTGGCGTTGCCAAGCCAGCAACGCAGTACATCCAATCCGGAAGCGGGCCGCGCCCCGTGGCGGGCGGCTGGGGACGCGGCGGAAAACCAATGACCGGGCCTGCGCCGCTCGGGCCGGGGATGGTTCCGGCGATCAAGGCGGCGCCAGGTGCAGCGCAGCCAACCGCTCCCACGGCCGCGCCATCAGTGACCGCACCCTCTACATCATCGCCTGCGGTCGCGCCGATCGCGGCAGCTCCAACCCAGCAGAGCGAAATCCCCAAGCCGGGGCGCGGCGAGCGCGCCGTGGTGGAAAGCATCGTCGCCATCGAGGGAATCGACCCGGAGAAGTTCGCCAATGCCAAGCCGTTTGAGGAACTCACGAGCATTGATCCGCAGCCGCGGCTGACGCTGGAGTATCCGGGATGCTCCGCCTCGTGCCGATTGATCGACCTGTTCTGCCCGATCGGGCGCGGCACCCGCGGCCTGATCGTGTCGCCGCCCAAGGCGGGCAAGACGACGCTGCTGAAGGACATCGCCACCGGCATTCTCAAGAATCATCCGGAGGTTGAGGTCTGCATCCTGCTGGTGGATGAGCGGCCAGAGGAAGTGACCGACTTCCGGCGCACGTTCGCCGAGTGGATGCAGAGCGAGGGCGGAGTGCGGCCGCGCTGCCGCGTGGTTGGCTCGTCCAACGATCACGACGCGGAAGTCCACATCAATGTGGCGATCAGCACCATTGATCGCTGCAAACGCATGGTCGAGGCGGGCAAGCACATCGTGATACTCATGGACTCGCTCACACGACTTGGGCGCGCCTTCAACCGTTCGCGCAAGTACGCCAGCAGCGGGCGCACGCTCTCGGGCGGCATCGACTCGCGAGCACTGGAAGTTCCCAAGCAACTCTTTGGCGCGGCCCGCAACTCCGAAGAGGCCGGATCGCTCACCATCATGGCCTCGTGTTTGGTGGACACCGGCTCGGCGATGGACCAGGTGATCTTCGAGGAGTTCAAGGGTACCGGCAACATGGAGCTGATCCTGGATCGCAAGATCAGCGAGCGCCGACTCTTCCCGGCGATCAATCTCGCGGCCAGCGGCACCCGCAAGGAGCACCTGCTGCAGCCGGAGAACGAACTCAAAACCATCGGCGCGCTGCGCCGCCGGCTGATGAACATGCCCCCGCATGTGCAGATCGAGCAGTTGCTGGCGGCGCTGCAGCGGTTTCCGACCAATGCGGCGCTGGTGGGGAGTGCGGGATAGGCAACCGCCAACACGCGAGAGTGCACCGTCCCACGATGAAGGGCTCGTTGGATATCGATCATGGAAGTGCGTGCCCGGGCAGCTATTTTCCCACGGCACGCACCAAGCATTTCAGCTTGGATGCGCTTGGCCCGGGAGAAGGCACTCGGAATGGATGCGATGATCGCGGACGGCCGAAGATCAGTCGAACAGCGGCAGACTGGGGAGCGAGATGGCGGGCATGGTCGGCTTACCGATCTTGATGGACCCGGTGCCGGTGAGCGAGACCTGGTTGGCAACGATCAGGTCGCCCATCTGCGGGCCGACACCGACCACCGTGCTGTTGCCTGTGAGCGAGACTGTTGCGCCCGGCACGTAGATAGTGCCACCGATGTCCACCTCACTGCCCCCGACAAGGGAGAAGGTGCTGGTGTTCGAGGCCGGCTGGCACATGACGACCCCGGCCAGCGCGCCACCGGTGGGGGCGGTGAGGCGGAGGGATGAGCATCCGGCGATGTTCAAGCTGCCACCGAGCATGACAAACACGACGCCCTCGCCCGAGACTGCGCCGGAACTGATGCGCAGCCCTGGCCCGCCGATGAGATACACGCCGGGCGCGAAGGTGACGGTGGAGGAACCGGTCACGGTAATGCCCCGGGAGTAGTAGCCGGGGGCGAGCGTCACGGTGGAGTTGCCGCTGATGGAGCGTGAGCCGAGGTCGGTCTGGCCCGTGGAGGATGGGAAGGACAGCCCGGCCATGGGGTCGCCGTATGGCGCAACGGCGCGATGGACGGTACCGGTGCACCCGGACTGGCCTGCGAAGCTGGTGCCGCCGACCACATAAAGGTCGGGAGTCCGTAGAGAGGCATTGCCGACCGTTCGGACGGCGTTGGAGTCCGAGGAGTTCACATAAACGGCGCACGCGGGGATGTCCACCGACGAGTTGCCAGTCATGCTGAGGGCCCCGCTCGCCGTCTGGTTCAGCACCACCAGCCCGGACCCGGACGTGGATCCCGCGAGCACGGTTCCTGAACATGCGAGCAGGCCGACCATCATTGCGACAGCGTTCATTGAATGCTCCTTGGCGGCGTTGTTCGACCCGGCGCATGTGCGCTGGGCCCGCCACATCAACAACTATCACAATCAGAATCTCGCCTGGCAAGCGACTTTTTCGGGCACGGTGCCGACTTTGCCGAATAGGCGGGCGCGGAGAATTCGGTGCGCCAAAGGTCTGGAAACCACTCGCACGCGCAATGAGGATCGCCCGCTCCAGCCCGAAAACGAGCCCAAGACGATTCGTGCTCAGCGAATGTGGCTGATGAACGTGCCGCCGCTATGTGCAGATCGAGCGGTTGCTGGC
>JBKJOD010000042.1:0-9579 GCA_046593245.1 Phycisphaerales bacterium | reverse complement strand
GAATCACGAGTGATGGGACATTGGCCAGCGGGCGCAGATCACCGAATCCGCACGCGCCGAACACATAGCACAGCCGGCGTGGCGGCGCGGAATCTGTAACGACTATTACGGTTCCCCCCCACTCAGCGGCTCAATCCCGATTTCGGCCACCGCTCTGCCGCGCCAGTCGGAACCACAAGCTGACCGCGATGAGCGCGAAGATCAGCAGATGGGTCGGGCTGATCAACCCTTCGAACATGGCCCACGTCATGTGCCACCTCACACCATTCTACGACACGCTCAGCCCCGGTACGCTTGAGACATGGCCACATTCCTTCTCAAAACCGAACCTGGAACATATTCCTACGCGGACCTTGTGCGCGAGAAGAAAACCGCGTGGAGCGGCGTGAGCAACGCGGCCGCGCTGATCCACTTGCGCTCGGCCAAGCCAGGCGATGAGTGCTTCATCTATCACACCGGAGATGAGAAAGCGATCGTCGGACTGGCGAAGGTTGCCTCCAAGCCGTACGAGGATCCGGAGCAGCCGGGGAAGACGCCCTCGGGCGAGCCGAAGTTTGCGGTCATCGACCTCACCCCGATCAAGCAGGCGAAGTCACCGCTCGCACTCGCGGACATGCGAGCGAGTACGAGTTTCAAGGAGTTCGTACTGCTGAAGCAATCGCGGCTAAGCGTGATGCCGGTGCCGCCGGCGATCGAGAAGATAATTCGCACGCTTACCGGCTTGTAGCAAGCAAAGCCCACGCGAAGCCGCCGATGGCGCACGCGATGAGCGTTTGCCCCGGCTTCCATCGGAGCCAGAACATCAGGCCAGCCGCCAGCAGCGTGAACACCAGCGCGGGGAGCGACAGCGTTTGCCACTGTGGTGATGGCGTGTGCAATCCGTTCCAAGCGGCGTCGTTCACGGTACCGAATAGCGTGTGCAGCGCGAGCCAGACGCCCAGATGCGCGATCGTTCCCACGACGGCCGCGCTCACGGCGGCCAGCACACCCTGTGCCTTCGCGCTCTCGCGCAGACGTTCCATGTACGGCGCGCCGACGAAGATCCAGAGAAAGCAGGGGATGAACGTTGCCCAGAGAAAGACGGCCGCACCGAGCGTTCCAGCGAGCATCGGATGCACGCCGCCCATCGTTCGATACGCGCCGAGAAAACCCACAAACTGTCCGACGAGAATCAGCGGCCCCGGAGTGGTTTCCGCCAGCGCGAGTCCGGAGGACATGTCGCCCGGGCTGAGCCAGCTCTCGGCGCCCGCACGCTCACCGATGTATCCCAGCACGGCGTATGCGCCGCCGAAGGTGACGACAGACGCCTTGCTGAACAGAACCGCCTCGCGCGACAGCACATGCTGCGCCGAGATCGCCGCGATCATCCCCGCCAGCGGCGCGAGCCAGATCGCCAGCCACACCAGCGCGACCAGCGCGGTGCGGCCGAGCGATGATCGCCGCGCGTCAGAATCGATCGCACCCGCTTCATCGCTCGCAGCCGGTTGAACACCAAACGCGCGCTCACCCAGCAGCAGGCCGACCATCGCCGCAGCCGCAACAACAATCGGGAACGGGACGTGCAACACCAGTTGTGCCAGAAACGCAATGATCGCAGTTGCAACGGCGGCGCGCGTGCGAATTACACGCGTGGCGATCCGCAGCAGCGCCACCGCAACCAGCACGATGACCGCAGCCCGGAGCCCGAGCAGCATTCCAGAGATAGTGGGTACCGAGCCATACGCCGCATAGATCGCGGAAAGTACGAGCATGCACGCCGCGCCGGGCAGCACGAACAGCCCGCCAGCGATCAGCCCGCCGAGCGTGCCGCGTTTGAGCCAACCGACGTACGTCGCCAGTTGCGTGGCCTCCGGCCCGGGGAGCATCATGCAGAAGTTCAAGGCGTGCGTGAAGCGGGTCTCATCGATCCAGCGTTTCTCCTCCACCAGCACGCGGTGCATCACGGCGATCTGCCCCGCCGGTCCGCCGAAACTGTTCAGGCCGATGGAGCCAAACGTGCGCAGCAGAGCACCCGTGCTCTCGGGCTTTAATGCACTTTCAGCTGCGATGGGAGCATCATCGGGCACCGGCGTGCTCCCGCTCATCCCATCGCGATCGCCGACGGGAGACCTCCACAACCACGAGCGCGGCGAAGACCGCCGCGCTGAACGGACGGATCCAGTAGTTCTTGTGATTCAGCGCGATCTGCGTGCTGAACTGCGTGCTGAGCGCGAAGAACACAAAGAACGCGGCCGTCCACCAGCGGCGATCCCGCAGTTCCCGCACCGCCCAGAGTGCGGCGGGCAGGCCGAGAATGATGTAGCTCAGCCCCTCGGTGCGTGGATTGAAGAGTGTCAGGTAGATAGCCCCAAGCGTGTACAGGATCACCGCGCGAGCGGTGTTGCCGAATCTCCTTGCGGCGATGAAGCACAGCCCCAGCGTGAGTAGTGCCGCGATCGCGCGGACGATGGTGAGCACGGATTCCGGTGGCGTCTGCACCACGGTCGCTGCGTGTTCCGCAGTCGCAGCGAACTTCTCCACATGCACAACACCAAACTCGATGAGCATGCCCCGGATGTCCTGGAACGCATCCCCTGGCTGCGACGCGGCGGACATCTTCGCGATGCAGTCGCGGTACTGCGTGCTTACATACGCGGGATTGGGGTGAGCGAAGGGCATCAACGCAAAAACGGCGAGCGCGATCGGGAGCCGCCACCACATCGGACGCAGATAGATCGCACCGACCAGCAGGATCATGACCACAGCAGTCGGCTTGCACGCCAGTGCGAGCATCAGCCAAAGCGCGACGCGCCACCACTTCTTGCCGATCAGATCAACGCAGCAGAGCGCGAACAACCCGGCGAGGTGAATGTTCGTCTGCCCGTTGGCCGCGCTGCCCAGAGCGCTGATGATGACCAGCGGAGTGGCGATCAGGAATGCAAGATCTGCGAATGACTCAAAGAGCAGACCGGTCAATCGCCGAAGCCCGATGACCAGCAGCGCCAGACCGACACATCGCCACGCGATTTCCGCCGCGACGTCCGGAAGCCAGGTCATGGGCGTGTACAACATCGCGGCCTGCGGCAGATACAGAAACCCGTGGACACCCTCCGTGTACATCGGCTGCCCCTGCCACCAGAGCATCGCCGCACGCGCGTACTCGTGGGTCACGCTTCGCGAGTCGTTCCGAAGCAGGATGCTCGCGGCGATCCCGGCGGCAAACAGAGCCCACATGATCCACGCGGGTCGGGCGGGCTTCGGGGCAGCTGCACGCGGCACTTCGGGCTTCACTTGTGCATCGGTTTCGGTCACGTGCAAGATGGTACTCAACCAGCCCGAGCCATCCGCAGAATCGTGTCCGGGCTTTCGCCCTCTCCGGTACGCGCGCTGAGCAGCGCGGCCCCTGTCGCCGCCAGCACGGCTGTGAGATTCGTCGGCGCATCCGGCGCGCGATCCGTATCAGCCAGTCGCGTGAGTTGGTCCGCCACGGCGCGAACGGCGGGCCCGATCGGCTTCTCCGTCGCCGCGGAGCCCCGCACGCGTCCGGCGTCGCGGGTGGCATCAATGATGCGCCCATCAGGGCCGATCCACTCCAGCCCATCATCGTAAATGCGCACGCGCCCATTCTCACCCACGAGCGTGATCGTGCGGCTCCACCGCCCAGCAAGACTCGATGCCACGACCGATGCCGCACGCCCATCTGCGAACCGCATGTTGGCGCACAAGTCACCCTCCAGCCCGCGCAGCGATTCGCCCGGAAGTTGGTGGACGCCGCGCCCGCGAGCCGCGGGTGGCGCAACATACGCCGCATCCACACGATCCGGCTGGCCGAGCAGCCAGAGCACCAGCTCCATCGAGTCATACACGCGCGCCCCGAGCGAGCCCTGCCCCGGACCCGAGAGCGCCTGCACACTCACCATGCGCAGAGTACCGAGTTGCGCGATGACCTCCGCCGCGTCGCGCACGGATCGCGACAACCTCGCCAGCGGCACGAATGACGCGAGTTCCTCGCCGTCATCCAAGCCGGGCGCCTGCGCCGGCTCCGGCCCGAGCGAAAGCCCCATGCCATCCTCTTCGCCCGTGCCGAATGCCCCGACCCGCACATCTAGGATGCTCGCGGGCAGTGGCTCCAGCGAAGCGATCGCGAGCCCGCGATCCACGCAGCCCAGCAGCGACTCGGATTCGCCGCTTGCATGGACGCCCGCAGTAGTGCCGAGCACGATCAGCACATTCTCCGAGCGAGCAAGCGCGGCCCGGAGATCGTCGATTGGTTCCGCGCCGAGCGACTCCGCAACCTCGCGCGACTTGCCCGCCGCGGGCGTGCCGACATGTGATATCGCTATACCCGCGGCATCGCACGCAGCGCGGAAAAACTCCGCCTGTTCGGGCTCGATCCAGAGAAGGGCCGCGGGAACGGGCATGGGCAGAGTGTACCTGAATTTGCGTGTGCGCACCTATCTGGGTTTTAGCGTCCTGACGCTCCGCGTGACCCTTGGGCCAACCCTCGCGGAGCACTGAGGTTGCCAAGGTCATAGAATGCGGCGGTGTGTATCAGCGGCCGCCGGCGGGGCAACCCGTCCGGAGGAAAGTCCGAGCACGACAGGACACGGTGGTGGGCAACGCCCACCCGTCCCAGACAGGTCAGGGACGCGGGAAAGTGCCACAGAGAATGAACCGCCGATGGCCGGGGCAACCCGGATCAGGTAAGGGTGAAAAGGTGCGGTAAGAGCGCACCGCCCGGGTGGTGACATCCGGGGCACGGAAAACCCCACCGCGTGCAAGGTCACGCAGTTTCTGAGTGGTCCGGCTCTCTGAGCCGGGCTCACGCGCCTTGTCCGGGCGTTCTCGCAAGAGACAGGAACGGGTAGACCGCTCGAGCCGGTGAGCAATCACCGGCCCAGAGAAATGGCCGCTCGTCTCGCGGTCGTCCGCCTCGGCGGATACGCCGCGAGCGAACAGAACTCGGCTTACGGATGCACACCGATTTGTGGCGCGGGCCCTTGGGAAACCAGGGGCCCGCGGCCGTTTTGGCCCGTGAGAGCCGAATCAGCATCCAGTAAACCACGCCCCAAGAAATGTGAAAATATCTGTCACCGTTTCCACGCCGTCGATGTTGATGTCTGCCCGAGGATCACCGGCAAACCATGCGGAGAGGAACTGGAAGATGTCGGTGACGACCACTGCGCCATCGTGATCAAAGTCCGCCTTGCAGCAGGGCGTGGTGGTGTTGCCTCCGACATTGCAGGTAGAGCCCGCGCCAGCGAAGTGCTGCGTAGCTCCAGCGCAACCCGCCACCTCCGTGATCGTGCAACTGGACCCATCGCAGCACGCGCCCGTCGGCGGCGGACACGGGTTGGGCAGGCAGAGTGTGTTGTCGCCCTGATACGTCCCGATGCACGTTGCGTTGGTTGTGGAAGTGCAACTGCTATCGACCGCGCAGCACGCCCCCATCGGCTGCGGACATGGCTGCGGCGTGCACGACACCGTTCCCCAGATGAACGAACTTCCCGCGGGGCAGTTCAGCCCGTTGGAGAGCGAACACGCGCCGCTCGGGTTGCAGCACGACCCACTGGTGCCCGTATAAGTGATGCGAAACAGGACGCCACTGCTCCCACCCGCGCCGCGCAGCACCAGCAGCGTGTTGTCCGCAGCCAGCCCAAAGCCGACCACGCTTCCCACGCCGGTTGCAAACGCCGCGCCGTTGTTCGCGGCCGGATCGAACGTCCGAATGTAGCTCGACACTTCATCACCAAAGAAATAGTCCCCGTCAAACGAGATTGGAAAGTTCGGCTTGCTGCCCGGCGCAGGCGCGTAGACCGCACCACCCACGATCGCGAAGCCGGTAAATGTGCCGATGCCGGGCGGGTAGTTGTTGGCACCATTGGAGTGCTGATACGCCACCAGCGGATTGGTGAAGTTCGGGAATGATGCCGCGGTGAATCGCCCCTCCGTCGTCGGCCATCCGTAGTTCCGCCCCGCCAGCCCATCGTTGATCTCCTCCCAGGTGCCCTCGCCGACATCATCAATGAAGATGCGACCCGAGAGCGGGTGGACGCCGAACGTGAACGGATTGCGCAGCCCCACGGCCCAGATCGCCCGGTTGTTTCCCGCGGTCGTCCCCGCGATCCCTGGAAACGATGCAGGATTGTCCGTCGGAATCACATTCGCGGGATCCGGATTGATCCGCAGCATCTTGCCCAGCAATGTTGTGATGGACTGCGAGTTGGCGGAACTGGCGTTATCCCCCACCGAGACGTACAGCTTGCCGTCAGCACCGAAGTGGATCGCGCCGCCGTTGTGGTTCGTCGCGGTGGAGAGGTTGTTCAAGTCCAGCAGAACCACCTCGCTCCCCGCAACGACCGCATCCCCAGCAGCGTTCACGGTGATTCGGCGCACCGTGTTGTGAATCGGCGCGGCCGATGTCGTGTGATACACGTACACATATCGATTCGTGGCGAACGCCGGATCAACCGCCACCCCGAGCAGCCCCCGCTCGCCTGAAGAGTTCACCGTGAACGTCGCCACCGTGCTGGTCGTCCCCGCCTGCCAGACTTTCAGCACGCCGGTCTGCTGCGTCATGTACACCGAGCCATCGGGCGCGACGGTCATGGCAGTCGGAAACGCGATGCCCGTGCTGAGCGTCGTCGCTGTGTACCCGACTGGAAGCGTTTGTGCTATACACGTGCGGCACGCCGCGCCGCACAACGCCACAGCCAGCACACCAGTCGACACACATCGAGCCATCAAGGTTTGCAAAGGTCGCTCCGTATCAAGGGGAAGTCCCGACGCCGCCGGGATTCAGCGTACACCACGATGGACGGAATGCCAGACATCGCGCCGCACTGAATACGAGGCGCAAGCGATTGCTCTGGCAAGATTTGGCCAACTTGAACGAATCGTTCACCAGATTCGCTGGACCCCGTACACATCCATCTGAGAATCGCGGCTCAACAATGGAATGTTCTCTGCGAGTGCCTGCGATACCAGAAGCCTGTCGAACGGATCCCGATGATGGAACGGCAGCGACGCAACAAGCCGAAAGTGCGCAGGCTGCATCGGAAACAGCTTGAACCGATTCGCCTTTGCTGCGTTGACCAGGAAGTCGTCAAAGGGCATGTTGACTCCAAGCTTGCCAACGCTCTGCTTGATAGCCAGTTCCCAGCACGAACCTGCGCTCAACAAAAGCTCGTTCGTAGGATCAGCCATGATTCGCTTGCAAAGATCGCTGCGCTCTGGGCTGTCCCACAAATGCCACAAGAATGCGTGCGTGTCTAGCAACACCCTCACTGCATGTACTCCCGAAAATCCTCCAGCGGCTCGTCGAAGTCCGGAGCGATATGCGTGATGATCCCCTTCCCCCATCCCGGCACGCGCGGCTCGTTGGACGGCGTGTGGGCGTGACCATTTCCCTCGGAGGCGTCGAGTTCCTCTCCATCGGTGTGTGCCGGCACCACACGCGCCACCAAGCGACCGTTCCGAGTGATGCAGATATCCTCGCCCGCGGTCGAGCGGTCGATGAGCGAATCCAGTTGTTCCTTCGCTTGTTCGACGTTGATAATCATGCCGAAGTATAGCGATTCTCTCACTCGTTTTCGAGACGACCCTTGATCGCCTCTCGCCCCATCGGCATCTCAAACCGGTTCGCCGCGTCCCCTGTGCGCACATACCCCGTCCCGCCCATGCGCCCGATGGCACGCAACTTCGCCGGATCGGTATGGAACCGCTCGCTCAGCAACCCATCCCCATCGCGCACATGCACCCGCACCACCTCGCCGATCACGATGTTGCCCCCCGCGGGCGCGCCGGGATTCGTGCGTATCACCTGCATCGTGCGGCACTCAAAGCTCACCGGCGATTCCGCCACCCGCGGCGGACGCACCAGCACACTCGGAACCGCGCGCAACCCCGCCATCGCAAACTCACTCTCCCCATACTCCAGCGGCTCCGCACACGCCGCCATCTGCCGCTCGTACTCTTCCGTCGCCACGTTCACCACAAACTCCCCCACTCCTCCCTCGCTCACCGGCTTGGCGTTCCGCAGCGAGTCCTTCTCCGTTCCGTCCGCTTTGTTCGCCGGGCAGAAGAGCAGCGTCATCGGGTTCGACCCGACACCCGCGAAGAACGAGAACGGCGCGACGTTCAGCCGCCCATCCGGCGAGATCGTCGAAACCACCGCGATCGGCCGCGGCACGATGCAGCCGATGAGCAGTTTGTAGCGATCCGACTGAGCGAGTTGGGCGGGGTCGAACTCCATAAGCGATCGTAGTTTCCGCATCGGGCGCCGTGGTGGAGTCGCTTTGGACTCCGCCACGCCTGTTGCAACCGGCGTGGCGGACGCAGAGCCGTCCACCACGGCACCCACGCTGCTCATACCCTTACACAATGTCGTCCGCCCCCAACCTCACCTGGCCCGCCCTCCTCGCCCACTGGACGGCCTTCGCCCAGTCCTCCCTCGCGCTCCCAAAAGACGCCGAGGGCGGCCGCTGGCGTGCCGCGGTTTCCTCCATCATCAACCTCCAGGCCGTCACCTTCGCGCTCGATGATCTTGATCGCCTCCCCGGCCCCGGCGAGCGTGCCCTCGCCCTCGACAAAGCCCAGATCATCATCAAGTCCGCCACTGGCCAGCTCCACTCCCTGTGGCGCGAGGGCGACCTCCCCGCCGAACTCGTCGCACTCATTCATGATGCTGGCCTCGCCATCACCGCCAGCAAAGCCGGAGGCCTCTCCAGCTTCGACACCGACACCGGTGGCGGCGTGGAATGGCACGTCACCGAAGAGCGCCTCATCGCCGCGCATCCCGGCGAACTCGTTGATCGCCTTATCGAGTTGAACTTCGACGGCGACCTGTACGTACCCACTCCCGGGGTGCCACTGTTTCAAGAATCGCCCGCCGCGTTCGCCATCCTGCCCACCGGCGAGCGACCGGACCAGCACGTCATCCGCGCCGTCAAGGAGTTCCTCATCGACGTCTCCCGCCCGGAGCGCATCCCAGCGCTTCGCCAGGTCTACCGGCAGTTTGATTTTGCCAAGGGCGGCCCCGTGCGGGATCTGGTCGTACAGGAAACTGCGCGGCCCTCCGGCACCAGTGGCCAGCCGCTCCTCGTCCGCGCGATCCGGGGTGGCAAACCCCTCCCCGTCACGCTTCCCCCCAAGAAAAGTGCCGACATTCCCGCCCTTCCCGTTGTCTTTCAGGACGTTCCGACCGATTGATTCCGGCCATGACCACACGCCCGCCCATTCAGTTTGTTCGACTGTGTGCGCGAGCTGCCGCCATCGCTCTCGCCACGCTGCTCGGCGCGTGCGCCACCCGCCAAGCGCCGGACCCCTCTCGTGATCTCGTCTCCACCGCATCGCAAGCCAACGAGATCACCTGGCCCACCCGCGACGCGAACGCCGTCGACCAGCGCATCTGGATGCGCCCTGGCAAGCAACGTCTCTATGTTGCCGGCCTTGACGATCTCCGCGGCCACGTTCGCCCCTATATCTGGTCTGGTGATGTGCAAGTGCTTGATCGCCGCCACGCCGGGCTCGGCCTGCTCTGCGAAGTCCAGCGGGCCGATCAGCCGCGCGAGTGGTACGACCCGCGCGTCTTCATGTTCT
>JBKJOD010000040.1:0-3025 GCA_046593245.1 Phycisphaerales bacterium | reverse complement strand
AACTCAACGCCCGGGCGGAAGCTGGCGCGGGGGCTGTAGGCGAGCGCTTCCTCCTCGCGGATGAGCTTGAGCATCCGCGTGGAGACGATCCGCGAGCCGATCACCAGGTTGCGGCGTTCGGTCACGTTGCTCATATCGCAGCCGTAGAAGCCCACGGCCACGTTTGCTTTGTCGGTCTCAGTGTCCACGGTCTTCTCCACCGTCCGCGGCCCGGTCGGCCGGGTGATGTGGCGGAGCGAGTCCAGCGTGGTGGATGTGATCCGCTCCCGCTTGGGAAGCGAGCCGACGTAGGTGGTGAGCAGCTTCATCGCCTCCTGCTTGGAGATGTCGCCGACGATGGTTACTTCAATAGGTGCCGTCGCGATCGCGTCGCGCAGCCACTTCTGCGAGGCCTCGGGTGTCTGCTTGTTGATCTCATCGGCGGTCAGCGGGCGCGTGCGGACTTCGCTCTCCGGGTAGATGGTGGAGGCGAGCACCTCGAAGAACACGCCGTCGATGACTTTCTTGCGCTCTTCCACGCCGCGGAGCTGGCGGACCTTCCACTGATCGAAGGCGGACTTCTCAATCACCGGATCGGTGAGCATGAGATAGGCCTGCTGCATGGCGGCCTCCATGTCCGACGGGCTGCCGCTGGCGCTGACGGTCATGGTGTCCAGCCCGACGCCGCCGCCAGCGCGGGCCTTCTTGCCGTTCATGATGTCGCGGATGTTGGTGGAGGTGAGCGTGCTGGTCGCGGGCTTGGCCCACGCGAGGGAGGCGAGCTCGGCGATGCCGCGGTTCGCGGGGGTTTCAGCGATCGAGCCGCCCGCCATGGAGATGGTGATGCTCGCCTGGTCCTTGCTGTAGTCCATGAAGCGGTAGTGGAAGCGGACGCCGTTGTCCAGCCAGCCGCTGGCGACCTTGGTCGCCGCGTGCTCGGATTCCTCAGCGACGGTTCCGGGTGTGGGCACCTTGCTCAGCAGCGCGGTGGGGCGGGATTCCTCGGCTTCCGCGGCTGGCTTCTGCTCCAGCGCCTTCTTGCCCTCGGCGATCACGTCGCTCTCGCTCGGCACGCCCCCGGCCATCTCGCTGGGGAACTCGGCGACAAAGACCACGCTGGACATATCAAAGTGCTGCGCGAAGATGGTGCCGATCTCTTCCTTGCCGATGGTCGGGAGCAGCTTGTTGAGCAGTTCCAAGTCCTGCTTGGCGGAGGTCAGTGTGTCTCCCTGCGCGATGGAACCGTTCATGCTCTGCAGGATGCGACCCGCCTGCATGGTGGATTCCTGGGTCACGCCGCGTTCGGCCTGCGAGACCATCTCGCGTTTGATATCGTCGATCTCGCGCTGCGTGAAGCCGTGCAGGCGGGCGCGCTGCAGATCACTGGCGGCCTCGGCGATCATCTCTTTCCACTTGCTCGCCTCGCCGTCACAGTCCATTGTGGTGGTGAAAGCGGTATTGAAGAGCTGCGAGCCGGAGGCGCGGGCGCTCAAGTACGCGGTGCCGCCCTTGTCCAGCTTGGCGCCGATGCGCCGGTTGAAGGCCATGGTGCCCATCTGCTGCACCAGGTCGCGGCGCATGTCGCCGACGGTGGTGGTGGGGGTTTGCTTCGGCCAGACGCGCATCATCTCGATGCTCGCCTGCGTGAGTTCCTTGTCGGAGGCGACCACGGCGCGGACGCCCTCGGTGGATGTGACCTTGGGGTCCTGATCCATCGGCTTGGGCTTCTTCTCGCCGCCGCCGAAGGTCTTGTTGATCTGGTCGATGACAACCTTGGTGTCGGTGTCCGCGACGACCATGACGGTCATGTTGCTGGGAACGTAGTAGCGGTCGTAGTAGTCCACAAAGTCGGCGCGTTTGACGTTGAGCAGCGTGGAGTCGATGCCGATGGGCAGGCGCTGGCCGATGAGGGAGCCGGGCACGAGGTGCTCGAGCACGTAGTCCTGAATGCGCTGCCGGCCGCCGGCGCGGGTGCGCTTCTCTTCAAGGATCACCTGCCGCTCCTTGTCGATCTCCTCGGGCTTGAGCAGCAGCTTGCCGCCGACATCGCTGAAGAACCGCATGCCCTTCTCCAGCGTCTCGGGCTTCACATCCGGGAAGGCGAGCTGATAGGTCGTCTGATCAAAGCTGGTAAAAGCATTCTGGTCCTGCCCGAAGCGGAGGCCCATTTGCTGGAAAAAGTCCACCACCGAGCCGGGGGGGAAGTTCTCCGAACCGTTGAAAGCCATGTGCTCGAGATAGTGAGCGATGCCGCGCTGGTTGTCCTTCTCGTTGAGCGAGCCGGTGGAGACGTGGATCCACATCGCCGCGCGGCCGGGCGGATACGCGTGCTTGACAACGATGTACGAGAGCCCGTTGGGCAGCGTCCCGGTCACCAGCCGCTCGTCCGTCGGCAACGGAGCTTTGAGGTCCAGGTCCCCGGCCTTCGCCGCGGCCTTGTCGTCCTTGGGGAGCAGCGCATCCTTCATGTCCTTGCCGACGTCCTTGGCCGCCTTGCGGGCGGCGTCTTTCAAGCCGTCCAGGGTGGGCATCTGCCCCAGCACGATGGATGGCGACATGGCCAAGCCCGCGACCATCACGCACATTGCCGCCGTCAGCACATTCGTCTTCAAACCATTCATGAATCCAAGCTCCTGTATCCCCGAGAGGTTCCCCGTCGTCATCGTCATTCTGAAACCAGTTGGCCGCGCGTGGGCGATGTTCCCGCGCGCGAACAGAAAGGGTACGCACACCCGCGTCGTTCCCCGTGCGGCCCCGCAGTTCCGGGGGATTGCTTGGGATTGCACTCGCACGAGGGCGATTCCGGCCCGGGAATGCGGGGGTGGGAGGGGTGGGGGGGCGGCTGCGACTCCATCCTGACCCGCTTCCCCTCCGTGCCATCTCCGTGTGCTCCGTGCCCCCCCATCTCCGTGTTGAAGAATCCGGAATGTGAAACACGGAGCGACTGTGTTTGAAGTCAAGTCGCGGAGGGATTGTTGTGTGTTTTCTTCTCGCCCCAGAGGACATCGTCGCGGACGAGGGCGTTGAGGATGGTGAGGAGCTTGCG
>JBKJOD010000381.1:0-8090 GCA_046593245.1 Phycisphaerales bacterium | reverse complement strand
TGGACGCGGTGTCGACGGCGCGGCGGCGGTGGAACATTGATGTCGGGCGCGTGTACGTGGTGGGGGTGTCGGGCGGCGGCAAGATGTGCTCGATTCTTGCACCGTGCTTCGCGGATGTCTTCGCCGGGGCGGTGCCGATCGTTGGGTTGAGTTCGTATCAGAAAAACGGTACGGGCGAGCCGGGAAAGACATGGCCCCCGGAGTATTCCAAGCCGAGCGGCAAGCGATGGGGAGCGGCACGCACGGTGCGAATCGCCGCGATCACTGGGGCGAACGACTTCAACCACGATCCGATGCTCGCCGCATCAACGGGAATGGCGCGCGATGGCATGCAGGTACGATTGCTGGATGTTCCAGGAATGGGCCACGAGTTTCCTTCCGCTGAAATATTCGCAACGCAGCTCGCGTGGGTCGACGAGCCCGTGAGACAGGAAAGGGACATGCGAGAAAAAGAATCGTCCGCGGCGATAGCGATGGTCAGGAGTACCGGGTCTGAGGCCGAACTCTTGGAAGTGGTGCGGAAGTGGCCGTGGACGGGGGGCGCGTGGGACGCGATCGATCGCCTCGAAAAACCCCAGAAGAGGTGAACGCCGCAACCGTGGCCGGGCGTGCGTGGTATGATCGAGAGGTATCGACGCACATCTATACGAAAGGAACGACCTTGGGAACGACAGGCAAATCAATCGCGGGCGCGGCCAACTTCAGCGTGATGTTTGGTGAGACGCTGCTGAAGGATGTCAAAGCGGACCACTTCGGGCGGAAGCCCGTGGTGAACGGAAAGACCATTGACTGCAATCATCCGGCGTGGGTGTACGGCCATCTGGCGATATACGCGAGCAAGGTATGCGATATGGTCGGCGTTCCGCAAGGGCCGACGACGGTTCCGGCGGGATGGGATGAGCTGTTCAAGAATGGAACGGCATGCGAAGATGACGCGACGGGCAAGAAGTATCCGGCGATGGAGACGATCACGAGCCACTTTCTGAACGGATACAAGTACGTCATCAGCAAACTGCCCGAGGTGGATGACGCGGTGTTCAGCAAGCCCAATCCGATGGGCGGGCGGATGGTAGAGATGGCCCCAACTCTGGGTGGTGCGGTCGCGTTCATGATGAGCGGGCACCCGATGAGCCACCTGGGGCAGGTGAGCACATGGCGGCGCTGTCAGGGTCTGGGAAGCGCGTTCTGAACTCGAAGCGCGGTGTTCCTTTAGAAATGCGGCGGGGACGTTCCGGAGGGAATGTCCCCGCCTTTGCGTTTGACGCGAACGGTTGCATGCTCTCAATCGCAGAGGAGAGCTGCGATTGGGCAACGATCAGGCGATCGGATTGCGGAAGTGCGTTTCCTGCACGGGAACAATGTGCGTGAGGATTTGCTGAAGGACGTTGGCGGGAGAGCCCATGGCGTCTACTTCGGCGATGATCTTTTTCTCGTAGCATTCAAGGACGGGGAAGGTCTCTCGCTCGTAGACCTCCCAGCGACGTCTGATGACATCCACCTTCGCGTCGTCGGCGCGATTCTCTTTGATGGCGCGGCGTTGGAGACGCTCGATCATCTTGTCCTTGTCCGGACAGACAAGGTGAATGACCTTCAGCACCTTGATGTGCTTTTTCATGATGACGGCCTGCTCGGGGTTGCGCGGAATGCCGTCCAGCAGGAGCAGATCGACGTTGGGCTTGTAGATCGAGAGGATGGTCTGGGCCTGGATGTTGGTGGCCCACATCTGGACAGTCGCGTCGTTGGGCACCAGCTCGCCGCGCGAAGAATACTCACGGAAGATCTTTCCGATCTTCGAGTTCATATCCATGGAGCGAAAAATGTCCCCGCACGAGACGTGATAGAAACCGGGAATCTGCCCCAGAATCTTGCCCTGCGTGCCCTTCCCCGCGCCGGGAGCACCGAAGAGAAGGATGGTTTGGTAGCGAGCGGACATGGAGATGATTTACGCCGTCGGAGTGTGCGAAAAAAGCAAACTGTTCGGGCGGAGAATAAACCCTTGGGAGGCACGGAGCAAGCCGGGGAAAGGTCCGGGTGGAGAAGTCTGGGCGACTGGAGACCACAGGGATCGGGGGGATTGCGGCACGAGTTGAGTTTCGGGACTAAAAGAAAAGGCCCGGGCGGTGCCCGGGCCTTGTTGAATCAAACATATCGGGCCTGACCCTCGGATGCGAACGCGGTTTACTTCTTCGCGCCCGCGCCGCCCTTCTCGTCGCCTTCCTTGATCTGCTTGACCAAGTTGGCGGGCATCGGGCGGTATTCCAGGAACTCCATCGTGTTGCTGGCGCGGCCTTGGGACATGCCGCGAAGGGAGGTGGTGTAGCCGAACATTTCGGAGAGGGGCACCTCGCAGGTGACCATTTTCACCGGGTCGCGATCCTCGGTATCGATGATCATGCCGCGGCGGGACATCATGTCGCCGGTGACGTTGCCGAGATAGTCGTTGGGAACAGTGACGACGACCTTCATGATCGGCTCGAGGAGCGTGGGGTTGGCGCGGGGGACGGCTTCCTGCAGGGCGATGCGTCCGGCCTGCTCGAAAGAGAGCTGATCCGAGTCAACGGCGTGATAGGAGCCCTCGGTCAGTGTCACTTTGATGTTGATGAGCGGGAAACCAGCGAACACGCCGCTCTTGGCGGTCTCGCGGACGCCGTACTCGATCGAGGGGATGAACTCCTTGGGGATTGAGCCGCCGACCACGTCGTTCTCGAAGGCGATCATGTCGGTGAAGTCCAGTTCGGCCTCCTCCGCTTGCGCTGCGGTGAACGGCTCAAGGGAGATCGTGCAGTCGCCGAACTTACCGCGACCACCGGTCTGCTTGCGGAAGAGGCCGCGAACGTCCTCAACCTTGCGGCTGATGGCCTCGCGATAGGAGACCTTCGGCTTGCCGACGTTGACGTTGATCTTCATGTCGCGGACGAGTTTGTTCTTGATGATCTCAAGGTGCAGCTCACCCATGCCCGCGATGATGGTCTCGCCGGTCTCTTCGTTGTAGTTGGAGCGGAAGCTGGGGTCTTCGCGGCGGATGACACCGAGGGCCTCGGAGAGCTTGCGCTTGTCGTCCTGAGTCTTGGGCTCGATGGACATGGCGATGACGGGCTCGGGGAAGAACATGCGCTCGAGCATGATCGGATCTTCCGGATCGCAGAGGGTGTCACCGGTGTACGAGTCCTTGATGCCGACGACGGCAACGATGTTGCCCGCCGTGACCTCGTCCAGCGGGATGCGGTTCTGGGCGTGCATCTCGAAGATACGCGAGGCGATTTCGCGTTTGCCGTTGCCGGGGTTCACGAGGCGATCACCCTTGCCCAGGCGGCCGGAGTAGACGCGCATGTAGGTGAGGTCGCCGTGCTGATCGGAGACGACCTTGAAGACCAGCGCGGAGAAGGGCGCGTTCACATCGTGCGGACGGGTGAGCTTCACGTCCTTGTCGCGCGGGTCGGTGCCTTCGACTTCGGGCTTCTCGTTCGGGTTGGGGAGATAGTCAACGACGCAGTCCAGCAGACGCTGGATGCCGATGTTGCGGAGGGCGGCGCCGCAGAGGACGGGGTAGCAGCGGCGGGAGATGGTTCCGGCGCGAAGCGCGAGCTTCATCTCGGGGATCTGGACTGATTCGGGATCCTCAAGATACTTGGTGCCCAGATCATCGTCGAGCTCGCAGATCTTTTCGACCATCAGCGTGCGCCACTTCTGGACGTTCTCGAGCATGTCGTCGGGTACATCGGCCTCGCGGACGGTCTCGCCCTTGTCACCCTCAAAGTAGAAGGCGCGCATGGTGAGCAAGTCGATCATGCCCTTGTGCTCATGGCCGAGGCCGATGGGATACTGGATCGGGATGCCGTTGGCACCCAGACGGCTCTTGATGGTGGCGAACGAGAAATCGAAGGAGGCACCGATCTTGTCCATCTTGTTGATGAAGCACAGACGCGGCACCTTGTACCGGTCGGCCTGACGCCAGACGGTTTCGGACTGGGCCTCAACACCTTCCTTGCCGTCAAACACGGCGACCGCGCCGTCGAGGACGCGCAGCGACCGCTCGACTTCGATGGTGAAGTCCACGTGGCCGGGGGTATCGATCAGGTTGCACTTGTATTCCTTGCCGTCCTTGCTCCAGGGGCAGGTGGTGGCGGCGGACTGGATGGTGATGCCGCGCTCCTGCTCTTCCTGCAGGAAGTCCATGGTGGCGGTGCCCTCGTGGACTTCGCCGATCTTGTAGTTCTTGCCGGTGTAGTAGAGGATGCGCTCGGAGACAGTGGTCTTGCCGGCGTCGATGTGGGCACAGATGCCGAAGTTGCGGATGTAACTGAGGTCGGTGGTCATTGGGGTTCTCGATATCGAAAAGGGCGGATGTGTACGGGTTGAGGTCTGGGAACATCGCCCGGCGTCGGCACCTGCGTGCGTGGCGTCGGGACGATCGACTGCTTGAAGTGACTGAGACAGAGCGGACGAACTCAAGTAGGTTCGTTGTCGGGATCTTCCGAGCCGGAGTCGTCGCTCATGTCTTTGCTCTGGTGCATAGCGGTTCGGCCGCGGCGGAGGCCCAAGGGACTGGAAGGGCGTGCGGCGAACAGGGGGGGATGTTAGGGGAGGGGGGTGGGGGGGTCAAGATGATGTCGGATGGGGAAGTGGGATGTCGGATGGAGAGGCGCCGGCATCGAATCATGGGGTTGGAGTGGTTTTGGACGCATTTTGGACGTCGGCGAGGTCTGCGGGCGAGAGCCCCCGGGTTTCCCGGTCCAGACGGGTGTATTCATGGAGGTCCAAGGCCCAACCTGCCCAGCGGCGGGTCGCGTCCTGATCTGAAACCTTCTGACTGTCTCGGAAGAGCTTCAGGGCGTTGTCGAGGTTGTATGGGTCGATTGTGAATATGCGGCGGCGTTGCTCGATGGCGAGCGTGAGGGATTGTGGTTCGTTGAGCATCTCGGCGCGGCGTTCGAGGATGCTGGCGAGCCATTGGAGTTCGGGGGCGGAGGGATCGGGGATGGGAGTGCGGGTGGCCGCGCTCGGGAGAATGCGAAGAACGGCGATGGCGCGATCGAAGTGTGTGCGTGCCTCTTCGCGGTTCTGCAAATCCAGAGCCATTTGTGCGAGCTGCAAGTGCAAGCGGCTGGCTTCGCGGAGCGGGAGGCGATTGTCGGGGTAGACCGCAAAGGCGAGTTCGAGGGAGTTGGCGGCACGCGGGAGAAGCGATCTTCGCATCGAGAGCACAGCGAGGTTGATGGCGGTTGGAGTTGGTTGAAGCGATGGATTGTTTGTGAGCGTACGCAGATCGCGTGTGATGGCCTCGATCGAATCGGTGGCCCGCTCGCCGGGGACGGGCGGGCGAGTGATGGTGTTCAGACGCTCGGTGATTTCCGCGATCGGCCGCACGATCAGCGCGGCGTCTTCGAGATGTTGCTGCCAGGGTCGTGTGCGCGAGATTGAAGTTGTGAAGACGAGCAGAGAAAGCGCGAGGGTGATTGCGGTGGGAAGGAAGCCAAGAAGGGACATGCCCCCTCCGGCCTTGCTTCGCGCGGCCACCTCCCCCGCTGGAGCTGGGGAGGAGGGGGAGGATGCGGTCGCGATGAGCATCAGCCATATCGGCGCACTGAGGGGAACGGAAGCGACGACATCTATTTGTGCGTGGGCGATCGCCGCGAGGGCGGCGGCCGCCAGCGCGAGCCGTGAGGCAAGCGAGTTGCCGATCACCTGCACGATGGCCCACGCGCACAGACACCAGAGAATCAGGCCGCCAACGCGAACAATGGCGATATCCGGCGTGATGTAGGGCGTTTCCAGGAACGTGGCGATGAGGGTGTCAAGAACAGGAATGGATACCAATAGTCGCGTGTCGTTGCGGGAGATACGGGATGGGGAATGTGGTATGTCGGATGCGGGAATCACGGCATTTCTCGCCGCGCTGATGGCGAATCGGGCGAGAAGAAAGACCCATGCGAGACCGAGGATGCCGAGGTCGGCGAGATAGTCCAGCGGAATGCAGTGCGGGCTTTGGACCTCTTCGGGGCAGAGCGGCGGCTTGGCGATGGTGAAGGCGCGCTGAAAGCCGTCGGGGCCGACACCGAGGATGGGATGTTCTGCGAAGATGCGGACGGATGCCTCGGCGTAGAAGGAGCGGAAGAGGAGCGATCGTTCATCGCCGAGTGAGTGCTCGCCGAGACGGCCGCGGAGCAGCACGAGCAGGATGGGGCCGATGATGGCGGCGAGGCCGATGAGCGCCGCGATGGTGCGTGTCCGCTTCGAAGAGGTACGACACGAGAGGAAGTAGAGCGCGGCCGCCGCGTTCAAGGCTCCGACAAACGCGAGTACGCCGCCTTTGGAGTGCGAGAGAACGAGGGCGGTAAGGCACAGCACGCTGAAGAGGGCGAGGAGAATGGTTTGAGAAACAGGGACGGTAGAAGTGAGCACCTGAAATGTCACATTTGAGATTTCAGATGAAGATGCGCCCTTGGACTTGGATGATCGCAACTGGGGAATCGGCAGAACGCTCAGAAGCAGAATAAACCCGGCTGCCAAACCAGCGGCGGCGAACGCTGCGTAGACATTCGCCAGCCCGAACCAGCCGCTCGCCTCTGGTTGCGATATCCGGCGGATGAATGATTTGGCCATGGACGAATCCCGCGCCCAACCGTGGGCCGTGAGAAACTTGTCGGGATCGGCCTTGAAGTCGGCCATGGTTTGTGCGTGGATGAAGTAGACCTGTGCGAAGCCGTAGCATGCCAGAAGCACGATGAGGCCCAGGAGCGTGCCCGCGAAGATGCGACGAACGCGAAGGTCTTGCGCGGCGTGCCAGACCGCCAGCGCGCCGAAGATGGCGCTGAGCCAGGAGGCGCCGATCCGCTGGTTACCGAGGGAGCCGTTGCCTGCCCATGCGAGCGAGAAGCCCGCAGGGCTGAGAAACCATCCGTGCAGAATGACGGCGATGGCTCCGACGATTGCAAGCAGGGTAAGGGAGACGTTGATCGGGATGCGTTGGCGGAGGGCTCGCGTGAAGAGGATGGCCGCGCCCAGGAGTGTGGCGGCATCCACCAAGAGCGAATCCGCGGGCGTGAGCGCGGGCGCGGAGATAGAGTAGATGAGCGGGTCTTGATCCCAGAAGGGGAAGGATGTGGAGTTGGAGGTGGCGCGGAGGAGTTGCGGGAAGAGCGTGAGAATGACGCCGAGCCAGAGCATCACATCGCCGACGAGATCAATCGCGGGCTTTGCTGGCGCGGGAGTTGTGAGCGTGGGGCGGGTCATGGTGTGGTGTTCGCATTCTGCGGCCGCGACCATTCATACAGGGCGATCACCAGTAGCACGAGCAGCGTCTGCACGCCGACAAGCGCGGCCTGCCAGGGCTCAAGCTTGGGGAGGGCGATCGCGCCGATGCCGGTGACGGCGGTGCAGCCGTAGATCACTACGACCGCGGAGCGAGGCGTGAGGCCATGCTGCACGAGCCGGTGCGAGAAGTGTTGCAGGTCACCGACGAACGGCGAGCGGCCCTGGCGGATGCGGAGGAAGCAGACGGAGCAGAAGTCGTAGAGGGGGATGGCGAGGATGATGAGCGGGGTGAGCAGCAGAAGGGGCGAGCTGACCGAATGGAGGACTGGTGGGGTGGAGGAGATGGGGAGATAGGTGATTCGGACGCTGAGGACCGCGAGGAGGAAGCCGACGATGAGGGAGCCGGAGTCGCCCATGAAGAGCGTCGCGCCGGACTTGGTGAACGGAAAGTTGAAGCGCAGGAACCCGAGCAGTGCGCCGAGCAGGAGCGCGAGCATCGCGGCGACGAACCACTGGCCGCCGACGAGGGCGGTGGTGAGAAACGCGGCGGCGCAGATCGCGGCGATACCTGCGGAGAGGCCATCCATGTTGTCCAGAAAGTTAAACGCGTTGGTGATGACCACGATCCAGAAGACGGTGATCGCGATCGACGCCATACGCCCCGCAGTGCCATACGCATCCAGTAGTGTCAGCAGTCGGGTGTCGGTCGCCATCACCACCGTAATCGCCGCCAGCAGCATGACCGGCAGCTTCACCATCGGGCCCAGCGGCTTGCGGTCGTCGATGATGCCCATGATGTGGAGGATCAGGAGCGCGCCGAGCAGGAACAGCGCGGC
>JBKJOD010000362.1:0-4542 GCA_046593245.1 Phycisphaerales bacterium | reverse complement strand
AATCTCCTCCAGGGTCGCCCGCTCGTTGAACACAGGAATGACAATCGACACAAGCATGTTGCATAGTAGTGCGGAGTGCTGAGTCCGGAGTGCTGAGTCAGAGGAAACGCACGGCTCCTGCGGCCTTGCCCTTTGCACTCAGCCCGCGGCACTCCGCACTACTATTCCTCATGCCCATTCCCGACTACGAAAAGCTTGGTGTCTTCTATCTCGGTAAGTCCTATGACTTGCCAAAGCGCACACGCACGAAGGACTACGTGCTGTACGACTCCAAGGACCTGGTCACCCACGCCGTTTGCGTCGGCATGACCGGCAGCGGAAAGACGGGGCTGTGTCTTGGCATTCTCGAAGAAGCGGCGATCGACGGCATTCCCGCGATTATCATCGACCCGAAGGGTGATCTGTCGAACCTGCTGCTGACCTTTCCGCAGTTGCGTCCGGCGGACTTTCGCCCGTGGATCAACGAGGATGATGCTCGCAAGAAGGGACAGACGCCCGATGACTTCGCCGCGGCTCAGGCCGCGATGTGGAGCAAGGGGCTGGCCGAGTGGGATCAGGACGGCACCCGCATCCAGCGTCTGCGCGATGCCGCGGACTTCGCGGTGTATACACCCGGCTCCTCCGCCGGTCTGCCCGTCAGCATCCTGAAGAGTTTCAGCGCGCCGGCGCAGGAGATCATCGACGACAATGAGGCCTTCCGCGATCGCGTCGGCGTTACCGCGACCAGTCTGCTCGGGCTGATGGGCATTGACGCGGATCCGATCCAGTCGCGCGAGCACATTCTGCTCTCGGCGATTCTCGGCAATGCCTGGACCAATGGTCAGGACCTTGATCTGGCCGCGCTGATCCAGCAGATTCAGCAGCCGCCGTTTGACAAACTCGGCGTGATGGCGATGGAGACCGTGTATCCGAGCAAGGAACGCTTCGGGCTGGCGATGGCACTGAACAATCTGGTGGCCGCGCCCGGCTTCGGCGCGTGGATGGAGGGCGCACCGCTGGACATTGGCTCGCTGCTGTACACGCCCGCGGGCAAGCCGCGACACGCGATCTTCTCCATCGCCCACCTCTCGGATGCGGAGCGGATGTTTTTCGTCTCGCTGCTGCTGAACCAGATGCTCGGCTGGGTGCGAGCGCAATCCGGCACCACGAGTCTTCGCGCGCTGCTGTATATGGACGAGATCGCCGGCTACTTCCCCCCCACCGCGAACCCTCCCAGCAAGAAGCCGCTGCTGACGCTGATGAAGCAGGCCCGCGCGTTTGGCGTGGGCGTCATCCTCGCGACGCAGAACCCCGTCGATCTGGATTACAAGGGGCTTTCCAACGCGGGCACCTGGCTCATCGGCCGCCTGCAAACCGACCGGGACAAGCAGCGCGTGCTGGACGGCCTTGAAGGCGCGGCCGGAACCGCCGGTTCCCGCTTCGATCGCGCGGAGATGGATCGCATGCTCTCGTCGCTCGCACCGCGTGTTTTTCTGATGAACAATGTTCACGATGATGCCCCGCAGGTGATCGAAAGTCGCTGGTGCCTCTCCTATTTGCGTGGCCCGCTGACGCGCCAGCAGATCAAGATGCTCATGGATCCGCAGCGTGCTGGTGCGGCGACCGCGGCCGCGCCAAAGCCCGCGCCGAGTCGCTCGCTTTCGTCGCCCGCTGGGTCATCCGCGTCATCCAGCAACGCGAACTCCTCATCCCAGCCCGTACTTCCAAGCGAGATCCCTCAGTATTTCCTCCCCGCGCGTGCGATTCCCGCCGGTTCCACGCTCGTCTATCAACCCATGCTCCTGGGGACCGCGCGCGTGTATTACACCGATCCCAAAGTCGGCGTGGACGAGACCGACGCGCAGTCGCTGCTTGTGCCCGTCAAGTCCGGCCCGGTCTGCGTGGACTGGGAGGCGGCGGAGCAATCCGATATTGACGAGACGGACCTGGAAAAGCAGGCCGCGCCCGGCGGCCAGTTCGCATCTCTCCCCACCGACGCGGCCAAGCCCAAGAGCTATGCGGCATGGCAAAAGAACTTTGCGGATGCCTTGTACAAGATCGGCAAGCTCGAACTGTTCAAGTACGCCGCGCTGAAGGCCACCAGCAAGCAGGGCGAGAGCGAAAAGGACTTCCGGCTGCGGCTTTCGCAACTGGTGCGAGAGACTCGCGATGAGCAGAAAGAGCGGCTCCGCCAGAAGTATGCGCCCAAACTCGCCGCGCTCCAAGACCGGGAGCGCAGAGCGCAGCAGCAGGTGGACGCCCAGAAGTCGCAGTCTACCAGCGCCAAGATTGGCGCGGCCGTCTCCTTCGGCGCGGCCATTCTCGGCGCGTTCATGGGCAAGAAGATGATGAGCGCAACGAACATTTCCAAAGCGGGTACGGCGATGCGGAGCGTCGGACGCGTGACGCAGGAATCATCCGATGTCGGACGCGCCGAGGAGAACGTGGGTGCGATTCACCAGCAATACGCCGACCTGGAAGCCCAGTTCAAGCAGGACTGTGATGCGATCGAGGCCGACGGCGACCCAATGACCGATGAGTTGCAGAAGGTGACGCTCAAGCCCAAGAAGACGAACATTACCGTGCGGATGCTCGCGCTCTGCTGGGCCCCGCACGCGGTGGATGCTGGCGGGAACGCGACGCCGGCATGGTGAGTGTGTGCACGGGTCCGAGAGAAATGGGTGCCGTGGTCGAGTGGCTTTGCACTCTGCCACGCGTGTCGCAACATCGCGCCCGAGTCCAGAGCGGCTCGACCACGGCACCGTTACGAATCGTTTCCTAGATCAACCCCAATCCACGCAACTCCTGCACCGGCTCATCAAATGAGCACGAGCCGTACGAGAGTGCGAACATCTCACGCATCTGCTCCAGCGACTCGATCCCCACTTCTCCCGGTCCCCATGTCACCGACTCGGGTGTGATGAGGAACTTCCGAGCATCGGTCTCTTCGAGAATCTTCGCCGCTGCCTCGGCGTCGATGCGATACTCGCGCACCATCGCCGCGGCGACAAACACGTTCAAGAAGCCGTGCATCACCGCTCGAGGGCAGTTCGGCTCATACGTCAGCGGCCGCTCCGCCCGTATCGCATGGTGCAGCCCCGCCGTTGCTTTGAACGGCACATCCGCCTGCGCACATGCGACGATGAACTCCGCCACGGCACGCGATGACGGGATGGCATCCGGAGTGATTCCTCCGGTGCGGCACTTGGCTCCGGCATCCGCGCCAGAGAGCGCGGCGATCGCGCCGCGAACATCAACGACCTTTCCATCCTTGTCCACACACGGCAACTCAAAGAATGGATACACACCCTCTGCCATGATCTCCAGCGCGGCCTCGATGAACCCGAGAGACGGCGCCGCGTCGGTCTCGCTGGTCGGCGGCACCTTGATCTCGATCGCGTCGATTACCGCCAGCCCGTTGCGCTCCTCGGCGTGTTCGGCATTGAACGAAAAGATGGAATCCAGATCCTCATCCAGATCGCCGTCGATCAGCGCGGAGATGGGCCACATGCCCCCGCCATCATCCTCCTCCGACCACTGCTTTGCAAGATGCGGCTTGGCGGCCTTGCGAAACTCCTCGATCTTCGAGACTGGCAGGATGAACCGGCCGAGCATCCACGCATGATTGCTCGCGGCGTACTTCGCGTAGTTTGCCACGCACTTCTCCATCGAGAGCTTGGCGGGCGGGAACAGGCCCGCGTAGTCGACAAGCCCGGACATCAGCGCATGGATCGCGCCGGGTTCGATGATGGGTTGACCGTTGGAACTTGATGAGCCGGCGGGAGTCATGGGCGATGTTACGCCGACGCCCGGGCTTCCTCTTCTTCCTCGATGGTCGCGTCGATTGTGGCGTCCTGTTCCTTGGTTTTCGGATTTTCCAGCCGCCCGAGTCGGCGGAGCTGCGGGATCGCCGCGGCCATCGCCATCACCACCACCACCGTTCCGATCCCGCCCGCCACCACGCTGATGACCGGCGTGAACAGCTTCGCGACCAGTCCGGACTCGAACCCGCCCAGTTCGTTGGAGGATTCGATGAACACGCTGTTCACGGCGGACACTCGCCCGCGCAACTCATCGGGCGTGCGCACGCTCACGAGCACATGTCGCACCACCACGCTGATTCCGTCCAGCGCACCAAGGGTGAACAGCAACCCCAGCGAAAGCCAGAAGCTCGTTGAGAATCCGAACGCGATGGTGCACAACCCAAACCCGGCGACCGAATACAGCAGCGCCCGTCCCGCCTTCTCAAACGGCGGGCGATGTGCGATGATGAGCGAGATCACCAGCGCGCCGACAAACGGCATCGCCTTCAGCGCGCCAAGTCCGATCGGCCCGACATGCAGAATATCTTTCGCGTACACCGGCATGAGCGCAGTCGCCCCACCCAGCAGCACCGCGAGCAGATCCAGCGCGAGCGCACCAAAGACCGTCTTCTCGCGCCACACATGGCGTGCCCCTTCGAGCATTCCTGGCAGCAATACGGAGGGCCGGATCGCCTGGAGCACTCCGCCGGTCGCCCGCCGCGCGGCGGAGCCGATGTCTTCATACGGCTTCACAAAGGTA
>JBKJOD010000280.1:0-6233 GCA_046593245.1 Phycisphaerales bacterium | reverse complement strand
TTGATGACGACGACTCGGACCTCAAGGGGTTCGATGGCGTGGACGGCATCGAAGACGGCGAGGACATTCTGGCCGGAGTGGACATCGACGACGATGAAGGCACGGACGCGGAAGAATAAACCGGTGGTGATCGGTTAGAGTGCGTCCACTCAGTCGGGGAAACGGAGCCCGCACATGCGAGCAGTGGCGCGATCGGTATGGAATGGCGCGGTCGGAATGACTGCTTTTGCGATGACGCTCGGACTGGGCGCGTGCAAGAGCTCGACCAACGTTTCAGCAAACGATCCGGGGATGAAGGATGCGGAGGCGAGGGTGGCCGCACATCCGGGCCTGCGCGATGTGGGTTTCATGTCCGGCGAGTGGCGCTCGATGGATACGGATGGGCTGAGCGAAGAGCTCTGGTCCGTGCCGCACGGCAACTCGATGGCGGGAACATTCCGCATGATGAGCGCGGATGGGGCGCTGAACATGCAGGAGGTGCTTTCGATCGTGGCTGAGCCGGACGGCGTCTACATGCGGCTGCGGCACTTTGATTCAAAGATGGTGTCGCGCGAGGAGAAGGATGCGCCGATCGTGCTGAAGCTGGAGTCCACGGGGAACCAGCGGGCCGCGTTCCGGTGCATCTCCGGGTCCAAGTCGCTCTCGACGATCACGAACTGGCGCATCGAGCAGACGCTGCACAGCGAGATCGCGTTCACGCCAGAGAGCAAACGCGAAACCCTGAAGTTTGAGATGCGGCGGCTTGCGGTACATCCATAGAAAGTTGCGGCGTCAGGGCTTCTTGGGTGGGTCTTTCTTCTCGTCTTTTTTATCATCCTTGTTGCCACCCAGCAGTCCGCCGATGGCGTCCGTGATTCCCTTGCCAACGCTATTGATGGCGTCGCCGGCGGCCTTGCCGACATTCTCGACAACGCCGCCGATCATCGTGACGGCTTCTCCGGTCCGCCCGACCACCGCCACGGGTAAATTTATCAGGCCATCGAACGAGGTGGCGGCGCGTTTGAGATCGTTCAGGATTTCGCCTGGAAGCGTGCCGTAGCCCTTATCGGCCGCGGCGGCGAGAACGGCTTGCACAACGATTTTGGAGAGTTCCTTCATCGTCACCCCCGCGCCGCCGGTGCCGGTGCCGGACTTGCCAATGTCCTTGAGCTCGATGCGTTCAATAGGCAGGTTCACCTTGCCGACGGGACTGACGATCTGGCCGATCACTCCGGGCGCGCCGAGCAGATCGGCATGGATGGAGATCTTTTCGATCGTGAGGGTGCCGATGATGAACCGCTTTTCTGAAGCCGTCGGTGGGGACGACCCCTTCAGCTTGCGAATGTTCTCGATGATTTTGTCGTAGTTCGAGCCCGCGGACGTGCGCTCCAGATTGAGATCAATGTCCGAAAGCGTGAGCTTGGGAACATCCACGATCTCCTTGTTGAGCGAGTCGAGCGTGACGACCACCTCGCCCTTCTTCATGGTGATGAAGTGCGGGGCCACAAAGCCCTGCGGGTTCTCGATCTTGACCTTGGAGAGCGCGAGCTCGCCCGCGAAGACATGAAGCGAGACCGATGACACTGTGGTTGGAACCCCCAGTGCTTGGGTGGCGCCATCCTCGATCCGCCGCTTGGCGATGGAGTCGATGTTGTGAAATATCACTCCGATGCCGATGCCGGCAAGGACGACGACCATAAGGAGCAGGATCGCGACGACCTTGAAGAGCTTCTTCATGTGTCCTCCAGGAATCAGAAATGGTACGGACAGAAAACAAAGCGAGCCCCGGATGTGTCCGGGGCTCGCGGGGGATTTATATGGAGTTCATTCAGGCGGCCAGATCGCCGTAGTCATCCGTCTCCGCTGGCGGGTCGCCGATCATGCCCCACTTGTTCTTGGGCAAGTGGCGATGATGAATATGAATCACGCGGGCGAGCTGAGCAGCGAACATCTCGCCGACGGTCTTCACCTGGTCCAGCAGGGGCTGATTGAACGGCGAGTTCTGATCGCGGAAGAGCATGAAGATGGCGAGGGTTTCTTCGCCGTGCGTGCACGGGAAGCCAACCACGTGCGAGCCCTTGAGCCAGTCGGCGTCGTGGTCGAGGTATTCCGCCAGAGCGCCATCATCGGTGAGGTGGGCCATGCCACCCTCTCCGATGATGGTCTCGAAGCGCGGCGCGACGGCGTTGGCGAGGTGGTCCAACAGGACATCGCAGGTTTCCTTGGGGCAGTCGTAGTTGACGTACGCCCCAAGGGAGTAGTCCCCGCTGGTTGTGGGGAGAAAGACCGCGGCGTTGGTGGGACCGGATCGGGCGAGGACAAACTCGAGCGTGGTACGCAAGAGTTGCTCGATGTCGAGCTCGCCGCGGATGAGGCCCTTGAACTCGCTGACGTTGGTGACGTTCTTCATGTGTGCTCCACGCTCCCTGGTGATGTGGAGAAGATCGGAAGCGTCGGGGTGTGTCTGGGGCGGGAGCAAGGGAATGTCGCGCGAAGAACATTCCCGCAGACGGCGCAGACCGCGCGGACCGCCCGATCGTGCGAGTTTGTGGTTCCGGAAACGAATGGCAAGGGCCAATAGCCGCGCCGCCAGGTCCGAATCCGAGGTGGAGTGGCGCTCGATCAGGTCCGCCGCGCCGTGCTGGATCGCACAGGAGGCAAGATCAATCGATGCGCGTTTGGCGGCTAAAACCACTGGTATTTGCAGCGATCTCGCGGCGTCGGCCAGGGCAAGCCCATCACCATCCGGGAGCGCGACATCAGAAAGAACGGCGTCGTAGCTCAACGCCCGAGCGATCTCGGACGGACGCGCGGAACGGTTGCTGCGTCCGGACGTTTCGCTGCGTCCGAAGCCGGAGGGCGCATCGGACTCATCCCCCGACTCCGGTTCCTGGATGCACAGCGCGGCATAGGCCGCGTGCGCGGTGCGGGCGATATCACAGACGATATTCAGCGCGCCCAGAGCCCCGCGCAGGCGGGTTGTCCACGCGGAACGCTCGGAGACAATGAGGATGCGGAGGGATCCTCCCGCGCTTGGGGCGGGGAGTTCCGGGCGGATACGTCCGATCACCTCTGGGCGATGGTCGGGGTGAGGCGTATTGGAATGAGCGTCCATGCTCGTGGTTCCTTGGAAGAGGGGGGTTGGTGGGTTACGCGGCGTGCTTGACGCGGGCCGCAGGAGTGGACGAAGCGGCGCGGGTTTCCGCGCCGGGGCGCCAGTCGGGAATATGAATGGTCGCGGTGGTGCCGCGGCCGGGTTTGGAGGCGAGTTCGATCTCGCCGCCATGCGCGTCAACGAGACGGTGGGCAAGCGCAAGCCCGAGGCCTGGCTGTCTTCCCGCGGCCTTTTCACTAAAGAACGGATCGGTGGCGTGGGCGAGGGCTTTTTCGCTCATGCCGATGCCGTCGTCCATCACGGAGATGGCGAGCGTGTCGTCGTGGGGATCAGCCAGGACGCTCACTTCGACGCGACCACGCGGGCCGCCTTCGAGGGCGTTGAGGATGATCTCCACGAGCGCATCGGAGAGAACCGTGGGGTCAATGCGGGCGAGTTCGATGCCCTCGTTGATGGTGAGCTTGACGCCCATCACGCTGAGCCTCTGGCCGCGTTTCTGCTGGCGTTCGCCGTGGCGATCTTTGGCGGTGGTGATGACTTCCTCGAGAAACTCGCGGACATCCACGATGTCCTGATGCACCTCGGGGGCCGTGGCGCAGCGGTTGAGCCGCGTGATGAGATTGGTGAGCGTGCCGGAGGCATCAATGATGGCGCGGGCACCGGCGCGATCGGTATCGTCCTTGAGCTTGGGAAGCAGAGACTGAGCGCGCCCGCTGATGATGGTGAGCGGGTTGTTCATCTCGTGGGCCGCGCCGGCGGTCATCTGGCCGAGGCGGGCCATGGCGCGGGCCTCGGTGAGTTCCTTCTGGGCCTGCTCGAGCTTGTAGTTGGCGTCGATCAGGTCTTGATTGACGCGGCCAAGACGCTGATTGGCACGCAGGATGGACTCCACCAGCATCTGCTGGCTGGGCTCATCGCCCAGACCGAGATCCCGCATACGAGCACTGGTGGCCTCGTAGAGCTTGGGAACAACTGAAAGCGTGCGCTCGGGATGCAGCCCGGCCTGGAGGCAGAGCTCTCGCTCATCGGCGATAGTGATCAGATTGCCAGACCAGCCGAGTGCGAGCTTGCGGCACATCAAGTCGGCAATATGAACCACCGCGAGGGTGCGCTTGTGCGGGCCGGGAGGGATTTCCGACGGGGCGAGGTTGTGCGAGGACATTGCCTCCACCAGCAGCGGCGGCAGGCCCCATCGCTGCGCGAGTGTTCTTCCCGCGAACAGGTGATCGATGCCGACGATGGGTCGCTCGAAGTCTGCGATATCTCCCTGACGGGATTCGACGAGTTCGATGACACGGGCATAGGCGCGGGGGAGGACCAGATCGAGGGCGACCTTGCCCATGTCGTGAATCAAGCCGCAGACGAAGCACTCTTCGGGGTGAACATCCAGATCGGTGTGCTCACGCGCGATGAGATCCGCGGCGCAGGCGACCGCGATGGAATGTTGCCAGAAACCGATGCGATTAAAGGCGTGTTTGGGCTCGGCGGGCGGCGTGCTGCCCGGGCGCGTCGAGCCGCGGCCCTTGCCCGTCGCCGATGACACCGCGCCCTCGCGGCGATACGCGTCCGTTGACTTGGTCGTCCAGTCGAAGATCTCGACACTGAGCACCAGCGAGCGAACGGCCTCGACTCCGAGCATGACAACGGCCATTTCCACGGTGGTAATCGGGTGCCTGGTCCGATACGCCGCGCGACGGCAGAGAGCGAGCAATCGCGTGGTCAGCGACGGGTCGGACTCGATGACGCGCACGATTTCCTTGATCTGCACATCCTCGGCCGACGCGAGAGACAGAATGCGACTCGCCACACTCGGCAGCGTGGGGAGCTGATCGAGTTCCCTCAGAACCAGTTCGGTGCGCCGCGAGAGCATCTCATCGGGCTGGCCGCGCGACACACCCGATCCGCGTGCGGGAATGCTGAGAACCCTGGCGTGTGTGCGGTTGGTGGTCATGAGAATGCAACAGGCATTACGCGGCGAGGAGGGTCTTCACGCGGGAGAGCAGATGCTGCACATCGAAGGGCTTGCGGATGAAGTCGTCGGCACCCACGGCCTTGAGCTGCTCGATCTCCTTCTGATCCACAACGCCCGAGACGAAGATGATGCGGGTGTCCTTGAACTCCTCACGCTCGCGGAGGCGCTGGCACACGATGTTGCCGTTGATGTCCGGGAGCATGTAGTCCAGAATGATCAGGTGCGGGCGGAAGCTCTCGGTCAGCAATCCCGCGTCGTAGCCGGTGCTGGCGGATCTCACATCAATGGCGTGGTCTTTGCCGAGCAAGTCCTTGAACATTTCGACGATCTGCGGATCATCGTCCACGATCAGCACGCGGCGCGGGCCCGCTTCGATCAGCTCGGTCGGGATGTCGTTGTCGCGCATGAACTTGATGAGATCGGCGCGGGGAATGCGCCGAAACTTCGAGCCCGGCACGCGAAAGCCGCCGAGGCGACCGCTATCAAAGCAGCGGATGATGGTTTGCTGGCTGACCTTGCAGACATCCGCGGCCTCACCGGTGGTGAAGATGCGCTTGTCCGCCCAGTTGGCGTTGGATGGTGGAAGTGGGGTTCCGTTCTGCGCGCTCATAATGGCACCCGTTGGCTAGGAGGATGTTCGTCGAGCGCGGACACGCGACACGGCGCAACAACCCAGACGGGTATCGACGCACACATTGCCCAACTTGACGCTGGATTCCCGATGCACTCAGAGCATTTCGGGCGTTATCCGGACGCTTTGCTCACTTCTGCGATGATTTGGCCGCGCAATGGTCTTGCCACATGGTGCGGAGCACTCCCTCAAACGTGCGCGCGAACGCGGGCTCATCGCAGATGGGCGAGGAGAGGAATGTCTGGCGGAGATTCGTACGAAGTGCGGCGCGCCGAGGCACATCCGCGGCGTAGCTCGTCGCCACTTCCACGAATGCATCATCGGTTTCCACGAGACAATCATCAAGTTTGGCGGCGCGGAGCATCGGCGTGCAGGAACGGCTCAGGGCCGTTGCGCCCGTGAGCGAGATGATGGGCACGCCCATGGTGAGGGCATCGCAGACGGTGGTGATGCCCGGCCACGGATGGGTATCCAGCGCGACATCCACGCGGTTGTACATCTCCAGATGGGAGCGCACATCCGGCGTGGGTCCGACA
>JBKJOD010000135.1:0-3384 GCA_046593245.1 Phycisphaerales bacterium | reverse complement strand
CTCCGGCAGATAGATGGCGTGCCCGATCCGAATGGCCCGGACCAAACCGCGCAGCGGCCATCGATCCGCCCGCAATCTTCCATCCTCAACCGCCGCTTGCAGCGCGCCCACATCGTCCCCAAACCGCGCCCGCAGCGCCGGCAGACCCATGCACGACTCCAGTGTTCCCGGTTCCAGTGGCACGGGCTTTCCAGCCCGTGTTTCTTCCTCTTGCTTCTCAACCCCGACATCCATCTGACCAATCTGCCCCGGACCACTTCCCGTCACAATCAGCGGCACCGGCTTCCCACCTTCCCGCGCATCCAGCACACACGCGCCGATCCCGGTTCCCATGCTGAGCGCGAGCAACCGTCCGGGCGCGGGCCGCGTGCGCCAGTAGTCGGCCGCGGCCGCGTATGCGTCCGTAAACTCCCTCAAGCGCACAGCCGCAAGCTCCGGCGCGGCCCGCGTGAGAAGCGCCGCCGGTGACATCCCCATGAGTCCCGGCACATTCAGTGCCTTGGTGATGACACCGTTCGCATCCCTCACACCCGGTGCACACACGCCCACGGCCGCGATGCCGTGCCGTTCCGCCACCGCGATCGCTCCTCGGGCCACCTCTCGCACCGCGACTTCCAACTCCGCCGCCTCCGGCCGCGCGTAGGTGCCGCTCTTACCTGTCCAGATCTCGCGATCACCATCCAGCAGGGCACCCTTGACGGAAGTGCCGCCGATGTCGATGCCGAGTATGCCAACGCCCTGTGTCATTCCGGCACTCTACACACTCGCTGCACAGAAAGCCCGCACCGGCTTCGATGGATATCATTTCGTACGCATGGAATTCCATGCGAGGAGTTTCCCATGGTCCGAAGCGGCGATGTCCATTCCCTTACCGATTTTCAGCGCAACGCCAAGTCGCACCTGCGTCGCCTGAAGAAGACCGGCCACCCCACGCTGCTCACCGTGAATGGCAAAGGCAGCGTCGTGGTCATCGATGCCAAGAAGTATGACGAGCTCATCGACCTGCTGAACGCATCATCGCTTCAGGAAGGACTCGCACAAGCCGCCCGCGGCGAGGGCATCCCGCTGGAGACCTTTGATCGCCGCATGCGCCGTAAGCACAAGCTTGCCCCCAGGAATCGCTCGTGACTCCGGCACGATTCCGCGTGCTAGTCATGCCGCGCGTCGCGTCGGACCTCGACGCCGCATTCGACTTCATCGCCGCCGACTCGCCCCAGAACGCCGCCGCGTGGTACGACCGCTGCATTGATTCCATCGAACGACTCCGCTTCCTGCCAAAGCTCTGGCCACGGGCTTCGGAACCGGACCTCGCGGCACTTGATGTCCGCGGTTGCATCTGCGACGGATTCCGCATCCTTTTCCTGATCAAAGATCAGACCGTTCAGGTTGTTTGGGTGCGTCATGCAGCAATGAACCCATTGACTTCCAACGCATTTCTAACTCGCTTGCATGACCGATAAGGTTCCGCACCTCCCGATGACCACCCCCGACCGCACACTTCGTCTGGAGCACATCGCAGGCCCCGCGATCGACACCCCCGCGCTCACGCCCGACAGGCCCGCGATCCTCGGCCGCGCTGTGGGCAGTGATGTTCTCTTGCTCAGTGAAGGCGTCTCGCGCCGGCACGCCATGGTCGAACATCACACGGCGACCCGCGCCAGCCCCGGCTCCAGCACCACCGCGTCCGCGGCGGGGCGATGGTTTCTCACCGACCTGAACTCCTCGCCCGGCACTTTTGTCAATGGCGTGCGGCTCGCGGCCGACGCGCCTACGGCTCTTGCCGCCGGCGATCTCGTCCGCGTCGGACCGTGGACGTTCCGCATTCGCATCGGCGCGGCCTCCCTCTCCCACGCCGGCTCGCGCGTCACCGCGCGCACGCTTGATGATTCCGCCTCGCGCTCCTCGCCCGCATCGGCTGGCCATACCGACAAGCATCCTGCGGCGAATCAGCGCCTCGACCAGCTCATCGACTGCACACTGCGCTTGATGGATGCCCCCAACGCGGGCACCATGGCCCGTGTCGTCCTCGAAGCCGCGCTCTCTGGCACCGGCTTCACGCGCGGCGCGCTCCTCTCCTGCCCGGCCGACGATGCCGAGGTGGACATCATCGAATCCCACGGCGGATCGCCGCAGGATTGGCAGCGCGCCGGGCTGAGCCGCTCGCTCATTCGCGAGGCCGTCGCGGGCCACTCTGCGTCCATCATCGAACGATCCGCCGCCGAGCATGTCGGCATGCACACCCTCGGCGAGCTGCGCATCCACTCCGCCGTCTGCGTGCCCGTCTTCATCGGAAGCACCGTCACATCCCTGCTCTATCTCGACGCCCGCGGCGAAGAATCCCGCGTGGGCGTGCGCGCCGATGCAGAGTCCTTCTGCGCCGCCCTCGCCCGCATGTACGGCATGGCCATCGGCAACGCCATGCGGGCGGAGATCGACCAGCGCCGTGTCGCGCTCGAGAGCGATCTGGGCGCAGCCCGCGAGGCCCAGCAACTCGTCATGCCGCCGCCCGATGCCACGCTCGCGGGCGGGCGCATCCGCTACGCCGTGCGCAACATTCCCGGCCGCTTCGTCGCCGGCGACCTCTTCGACGCGATCGATCTTGACTGGGGCGCGGGCGGGCGTGTCGCGATCGCCATCGGTGATGTCTCCGGCGAGGGCGCCGGCTCCGCGATCGTCATGGCCTCCACGCAGGCGTATCTGCACGCCGCGCTGCGGCGCGAGAGCGACCTGGGCGCGGCCATCCGCGAGCTGAATCGCTACGTTTGCCAGCACTCTCCACTGGACCGATTCGTCTCCGCGTGGGTCGGGCTGATCGACCTGAGCGCGGGCACGCTGACGTTTGTCGATGCGGGCCATGGCCACTGGGGCGTCCGCCGCGCGGATGGTTCCATCGAGCAGGCCAAGGGCGGCGCTGGCATTCCGCTCGGGATTGAGCCCGAGTATCAGTACCAGACCGGCACGCAGCCCATCAGCATCGGCGACCGTGTCGTGCTCTATTCCGACGGGCTTTCCGAGCAGCGAGCACCGACCGGTGAGGAGTTCGGCATCGCCCGCATCGCCAGCATCGTGCGTGCCACAACCTCCGCTGAATCCGATGCGGACACGCTCATCCGGCTCGTGCAGCAACACGCCGGGCGGCCGTTTCTGGATGACGACACCACCGTCGCGTCCGTCGAAGTGCTGCGCTAAGCCGCGGGCGACCGGAGCGCGTGGATCACTTTGTTGTAGAAAGATGATGCATGGTCCATCCCGCCGGGACGGTTGCGTTTCAGCCAGAGCCGCTCGTGTTCGGCGCGGATCGCCTCGCATCGCGTGATGAGCGATTCGCGTGTGCTGTGCAGCACCGTCGCATCCCGCGCCGCGATCGCGTGATCCGCTGCAAAG
>JBKJOD010000003.1:0-3412 GCA_046593245.1 Phycisphaerales bacterium | reverse complement strand
CCGGGATTAATGCCGGCGCCACCCAAAGCGGGGCCAAGTGGGGGCGCAGGGGTCGCCTTGCCACCAGGGGCCATCACCTTGATCCGATTGACAACTTCTTTCTTGGCCATGCTGCTCTACCTCCCACCGGCTCCGGCCCGACAGGGGCCTGTGCATCCTCCGGCCAAGGAGAAATGCGAGACGCGGTGGTAAACGGTCTTGGCTATCGATTCACGCGACTTTCGCCGAGTGAAGGGAGAGAGTATAGGCGGGGGTCAGCGGCGGGCAAATCGCACGAATGCGACGAACCGCTCTCAACGCTAGACCAGTCCTATTATTCGGGGAACGGTTGGTATGCATGAGGAGTTTGCAAGTGGATCAAAGCGGCGAAATCCCGGTTGTCTACCAGAACGGAGTGCTTCGCCCGGATGCCCCCCTGGACTTGCCCGAACGCACGCGGCTCATGGCCCAACTCCGTCCCGTAGAGCGATCCAAAGAATCTGCGGATGCGTTTATTGCCCGACTTGAAACTCTCAGGCAAGCGGCTGGAGTTCAAACATGCGGATGGAGATTTGATCGTGACCGAATCTACGATCGCACTTGACACAAATGTGTTGGTTTATGCGATCAGTCTTGATGAGCCGACGAAGTCCGCCGCGGTGCATCGCTTGCTTGCTCAGTTGCCGCCAGACCGCACGGTTCTGCTCTGGCAAGTCGCGTGCGAACTCAACGCGGTCCTGATTCGACTGATCGAACGCGGACGTGCGCCGAAGGAATCACTCGAACTCGCGGCCGTAATCCGCAGTCGATTTCGCCTCGCGATTCCCGGTGTGCATGTGCTGGATGAAGCAGTTCGGCTTCATCGAGATCATCGCGTTTCGTATTGGGATTCAATGCTCATAGCTGCTTGCAAGGACGCGGGCGTGACGCGGTTGTACACGGAAGATCGCCAGAGCGCGGATTGGTTTGGCGATTTAGAAGTCTCAAGCCCGTTCGGCGGCGATTGAGTTTCGCGGGCGACACGCGCGACCACTCACCGATTCGCAATGCCCACCTTCATCTCCTCCGCCACTTTCTTATCCAGCCCCATCGCGATCGCCTTGTCCAGCATTTTGCTGGCGACATCGAAGCGGCCCTCGCTCTGGGCCAGCACGCTGGCGGCGAAGTACGCCGCGCCGGTCTTCACGCGGTTGGCGTAGTCCATCACCACGCTGAAGCGGTGGCGCAGTTCCAGTTCACCGCCGCTGAGCATGCGGGGCTCGATGGCATCGACCGCGAGTTGCGGCTGTTTCATATACGCGTGCAGCAACACCGCCACGCCCTGATCCACCTTGCGATCGTCGATCAGCGCGATGGCGAGCAGACGCTCCACTCCCGCGTCATCGGGCGACTCTCTCAGGTGCAGTTTCAACTGTTTGGTTGCTTCCGAGGCGTCGCCGGTCTTGAGGGCGAACTCGGCCTTTTCCAACGGTGTCAACTCGCGGATGGGTGTGCCGCTCGTGTCGGCCTGAACCGTCAATCGGGGATCAACGACATATGAGCCGCTGTCTCGACCGACGACGAGATACGGATTGTCATATCCGCCGCAGAAGTTGCGGAGCCGATCCCAATCCTCATATCCGGAGTAGTACGAGCGATATAGCCGCGAGGGATACTTGCCGTACGAGTAGTCCGAACGGTAGTTGATGGAGGGAAAGTTGTTGCCGAGTGAAAAGCCCAGCCGGAAGTCGTTGCCGGTGTACAGGCCGCGGATGGTGCCGTCGATGGGATTGACGGCGGGCGTGACCCATCCGGTGTTGTTGCCCGCAGGCCAACCGACCATCATGGGCTTTTTCTGGTCCGAGACAAGCCGACCATCCACGATCGAATAGCCGGGGCCATATCGCGCATCGAGCAGGCGGCGAACGAGGTTCGAGCGGGTGTTGTCAATGCCCGAGCCGGGAACCGGCGCGACAGGCGGATTTGGCAGCACCACAGGTTGGTTCTGCGGCGGCGGAATGATCGGCGTGCGATGCACGGGCGTGTTCTGCGAGGGCACACCCGCCGGGGGTGTCACCTGCGGCAACGCGGCGGGCGTTCCCTGGATAATCGTCGGGCGCGGTGCGCTCGAGGGCACGCCGCCGAGGGGCGAGCGCGGCGTGGGATAGATGTACGTCGGCTGCTGGGGCTGCGGCTGTTGCGGCTGCTGATTCGGATCGGTGGATTGCTGAGCCGCAGCGTGCGCAACCGCAAGCCCCATTCCCAGAGCGAAAATACCTAATGTGCGCATCATGGTCGTGCTCCACCCCACGTGGCTCAAACCCGCCCAACCCCGGCCTATCCCGATTCCGCCATGGAACCTGGAACAGGACCATGAGTGTAACGCGGCACTTGGGGAATAGTTCCGCGAAATCACCGAATCTCACCCGAACTTGACCTGCGGCGGCCCATTGAGCCCGCCATGAGATTCCGCCGCACCTTTCATCCATACGCACCCACCCCCCCACCCCCTGCTACGTTCCGTCATGCTCATGCTCAAACCGGACGAATGCCGCGTGCTCGGGGTGCTGGTGGAGAAAGCCCAGACAACCCCGGGCCAATACCCGTTGACCATGAACGCTCTGACCAACGGGTGCAACCAGAAGAACAACCGCTTCCCGGTGACGGACTGGGATGAGGAGCGGGTGTATGACGCGGTGGACTCGCTGCGGGCCAAGAAACTCGTGATCGAGGTGCAGTTCACTGGCTCGCGGGTGCCCAAGTTCAAGCACAATGCCCGCGAGACGCTGGGCGTGGACACATCGCAACTGGTGATTCTGACTGAACTGCTGCTGCGCGGGCCGCAGTCCATTGGAGATTTGCGCGGCAACGCCTCGCGGATGCACCCGATTGAATCGCTGGACACGGCGCGGGCGGTATTGGATGCGCTGATGGCCGCCGCGCCTCCCGCACGCCCGGAGCCGATCGTGAAGGAAATCCCGCCGCCAGCGGGCGGGCGGGCGCGGCTGTTCGTGCAGTTGCTCTGCCCGGAACTGCATCCGCTGGGGTCGTTGACGGTTCCGACGCACGGCGGATCGGCGGTCGATCGTGTGCAGGTGGTTGCGCCTGTCGCCGCGAGCGATCATCTTTCCGGGCGTGTGGATGCGCTGGAATCAGAGGTTCGACGGTTGAAGTCCGCACTGACCGCACTCGCGGGGAAGCTGGGCGAGGCCGACCCGCTGGGGTGAGGGCTCGTAACGGAATTCTTGTCTCCCGTCCGATACACAAACGTGTTACGCTCTCTCCACATGGAACCACTGCGCTTCACTCTATGTCTGGGTCTGCTCGCGACCGCCGCTCTCGGAACGGGCTGCTCTGTGTTTCGCTCCGAGCCCGGAGGTGTGCTCACTGCGACTTCAACCGACGGCACGAAGTCGCTCGCACCGAACTTCACAACCGCCGCGTACACATCCGT
>JBKJOD010000464.1:0-7868 GCA_046593245.1 Phycisphaerales bacterium | reverse complement strand
CGTTGAACAAGCACGGAATAACGAAGCCCACCGGGCGTAGTCCCAATGAGTTTCTTTGCGAGTTCCTGTATCTCTTTAACGCGTAGTTTGGCCATTTCGACATTCTACGGTCAGCTTGACCACTGCGTCAGAACACTTCAATGCGGCCAACGCCATGCGAAGATGCCTCCAGTGATAGCGCCGTAGACAATGCCGTCGAAAATGCTCATCACGATCGTTCGCCTGTACGCACCGAACCAGATGGCGCTCGGGATGAACGCGAAGGAGTAGGCGAGGATGCCGGCGGTGCCGACGACCTGGAAGACCTTCGCGAACTCGGCGCTTTTTGGGAGCGCGACGGAGGCGAGATACGCGATGAGGGTGCTCACCACGAGGTAGACGAGGAACGTCGCGGCCAGCTTGCCGCCCATGCTGAGCGGCGGCTGCCAGACGCTGAGGTGGCCGACCGGACCTTCCTTGAGCGCCGTGCTCACCTTCTCCGACTCCATCGCTTTGCGGGTGCGGAAATCGGGGAAGAGATAGTTGCCTGGCTTGATCCCACCCCCCCCACTCCCCCGCGTGCGGATGAACTCCATGAAGGCATTCTCCTCAGCGGTCGGGAGGCCGATCCAGTCGTTCTTGTGATGGAGGAAGGGCATCCCAAAGATGGTGGAGACGAGCCAGACGGCCGCCGCGGAGAGGAGGATGGGCAGCCAGAGGGAGAGGAGGAAGTCCATGGGATTGGTTCCTTTGTTGATCAGGCAGTGTACCAACACCCGAGCCCTCACCCTCGGCTCCGTTACCCCGTTGCGCCGCCAGACGCGTGCGGCTCGGCGTGCCCCGCTGCTTCCAGAATGAAATCGGCGATCTCCCTGGCCATGTAGCGATCAGTCTCCTCGCCCATGCGCGTGCCGGTGCGCCGGAAGCCGCACTTTTCCAGCACACGGTGCGAGCGGGCGTTTGATGTTGCCGCCGTCGCGAGCAGCGGCCGCCGCGGCTCGAGGGTCAGGAACTTCGCAACCGCGAACGACGCGATGCCCTTCCCCCAGTGCGGCCGGGCGATCCAGTAGCCCAGCATGTGCGCGCCCTCGGACTGAAACACGGACACGCTGCCGACAATCTCGCGCTCGCCTGCGGCGAGTGGCGTGGTGATCTCGATCAGCCGCGTGTGAATCGCCGAGTTCGCGAGGATGTCCCGCCACCGCTCCATGAACACTTCGCGGGGTTGCGGCTTCACGCCCGCCATGCTGCTGGCGTCGATGTCCGACTGCATCTCAAACAGCGCGGGGACGTCATTCCATGTTGGGGTACGGAGCGTGAAGGTGGGGGCGGGGTGGGGGAGATTGGATGGCACGGGGGAGGTTAGCGGAGAGCATTTCAGGTGGGAAGCAGCCCTGCCATTCCAATCGCTGGACTCGTTCCATCTGCGGCAAGGCGCGAGAGCCCCGTTGGGGGCAAAGTCCGGTCAACCGAATCCAACTGCGGGACTGACGCAACCGCCTCATTCTGGGCAGAGAAGATTCCAGCCCCGGCGCGGCTCTCGCCGATCTTCCCCCGATGCTGCGCCCAGGCCATGCCGTTGCTATTTGCGTTCTCGCCCTGCTCATGATCGGGGTGGTGATGGTGAACTCCGCGGGGATGACGATCCGCACGCGGGAGCCCTTCACCATCGAGGCGATCCTGCTCTCCAAGACCACGCTGTATGCGGGGCTGGCGATGGGTGCGCTGATCGCGTGCTCGCTGCTGCCGCTGCGGCGGCTGATTCCCCGGCGTGCAGCGGCGGAAGCCGCCGTTCTTGGCGAGCCGATGGAGCCGGCGATCGATGAGCCGCTGCTCTCTCCGGCGTGGGTACGGGCACTGATTCGCGAATACGTCAACCTCTGGCCGCTGTGGGCGGGGGCGATCGGGCTGATCGTGCTGCTGGGGTCGGTCTATGTGCCGGGCATCCGCTCGCCCAAGAACGGCTCGCACCGCTGGATCAACCTGCATCTGCCGGGGCTGGAATCCGTCCAGCCCAGCGAACTGGCCAAGTGGGGTCTGGTGCTGCTGATCGCGATCTACGCGGCGTGCTCCATCCGGCGGATGAGGTCGTTCTGGCTCGGGCTGGTACCTGGGCTACTGGCGACAGGTCTGGTCGCCGGGTTTGTGGTGATTGAGGATCTAGGCACCGGCGCGCTGATGGGCGTGGCGGCGTGCATCGTGCTGCTGGCGGCCGGGGCGCGGCTCTGGCACCTGCTGATTCTCTGCCCGGTGCCGCTGGCCGGGGCCGTGCTGGCGATCGTGACCAATCCGTATCGCATGCATCGCATCGAGTCATTCATGAACCCGTTCCTAGATCCTCAGGGGAAGGGGTTCCACATGATCCAGTCCATGAGCGCGATCTCGGGCGGGGGCATCTTCGGACGCGGCCTGGGTGGCGGGTTGCAAAAATTCGGGTATCTGCCGGAGGACACGACGGACTTCATCTTCGCGACCATCTGCGAGGAGCTCGGCGTAGCGGGCGCAGCGATCGTGCTGTTTCTGCTCGGCGCGCTGATCTGGTCGGTGTGGGGGATCGTGCGGCGCGAAAACGTGGCCGCGCTGAAGCTGATCGGGCTGGGAGTGATGACGACGGTGGGCGTGCAGGCGGCGATCAATCTGGCGGTGGTGACGGGACTGGGGCCGACAAAGGGCATCGCCCTGCCGTTGATCTCGTCGGGTGGCACGGGATGGATTCTCACGGCGGCGGCACTCGGGCTGGTGGTGGCGATGGACCGCGGACAGCTCGCGGGGCTTCGCCGCGCGGCTCGGCTGGCTGGCGTGCCGATGGATGAGCCGGAGAGCTACGCGATTCCCGCGCTCGGTGCGGTGGCCATGACTGCGGCTGCGGCGACGGCGACGATGACCGAGATCAAGACCCAGCCCGCACCGGAGCCGATGGTGACAATGGCGGAGGAGGATGGGGCGGATGATGAGATGGTAACTGGGGTGGAAGATGATTCGGTTGAGGTCGCGGATGACGCGGGGGATGAGGATTTTGCGACTTCGGACGAAGCGGAGGCGGTGAGTGATGATGGGGATGAGGTTGAAGGTGACACGAGCGTGCTTGCGAGCGATGCCGCGATGGAGATCGCGGCTGAGGAATCCGAGGAAGTGGAAGCGGCTGAGGTTGCGGATGTCGTAATCGAGGCGGCGGTGGTGGAAGAGGCGATCGAGCAGACGGTCATCGAAGCCGCTGTCGCAGAAGCAGTTGTGGAAGAAGAATCCATCGAGTCGATGTTCGCGGGCGCGGTGGTTGCGGAGCCGCCGCCGGTGCGTGACCTGCCGCCGGTGGTTATCGATGAGGTCGCACAGATGGCTGAGCCGATCGGCGAAGCAATTGAGAGTGCTTCCTCATCGCCATCCACGACGATCATCGAGCCGAAGTCCGAGCCAACGCTGTATCCCGGGCTTCCGGGGCAGACGGGGATGCTCTTTGATCCCGGCACGGCTGCATCCGACAAGCCGGAGATTGTCGTCACGAAAACCGCCAAGAACTGGCTGAACAAACCGAGCGAAGAATCCGCGACGTGAGCACGAGTACTCCGCCCATGTCCGGTTCGGCATCCACGTCGAACACTTCGCAACCAGCGCCGACATTCATCTTCGCGGGTGGCGGATCGGGCGGTCACATCTACCCCGGGCTGGCGATCGCGGAAGAACTGCGGCGAATGGGCGTGAATCAAGATCGCATCGGCTTTGTCGTCTCTGATCGCGCGATCGACTCCAAGATACTGGCACCGACGGGATACACCTTCGAGCAATCGCCCGCGCGTCCCGCAATCGCACGGCCGATGGGATTGCTCAAGTTCCTTCGCGGATGGTTGGCCGCCAAGCGACACGCTCGCGCTGCCATGACGGGGCAGGATTGGAACAAGGCGGATGGCCTCCATGTGGTCGCGATGGGCGGATTCGTAGCCGCCCCGTTCGTGAAGCAAGCCAGGAGCATGGGCGTTCCGATCACCATGGTGAATCTGGACGCGGTGCCCGGGAAAGCGAATCGGTACATCGCGAAGCTGGCGGATCGCATCTTTACAGCGGCGAGGGTGCCGCAGGAACTGCGCGTCGGAGTACCGTGGATCGAAGTTCCACCGATCGTGCGCGGCTCCGCTCGCGCCTCTCGCTCGCGCGCGGACTGCCGCATGTTGCTCGGGCTCGATCCGATGCGCCCCGTCATGATGATCACCGGCGGCAGCCAGGGCTTGCGCTCACTCAACGACTTCGTCACCGCATTCGCCGCCAGCCCATCGGGCACGAACATCCTGAAGACCGGGCGCTGGCAGGTGCTGCATCAGACCGGGCGCAATCTCGATGACGCCGCGCGAGCGATGTATCGCGATGCCGGCATCGACGCAACCGTCGTTCCCTTCAACGAGCAGATGGGCGACTGGTGGGGCGCGGCGGATGCCGCCGTCTGCACCGCAGGCGCGGGAAACATTGCCGAGATATGGATGAACAAGGTGCCCTCGCTGCTGCTGCCATATCCGCACCATAAAGACCAGCATCAGAAGTTCAACGCCGCGCCGGTCGTGGATGCGGGCGGCGCTCTGCTGGGGCGCGACCATATCGACGCCGCGGCCAACCTTCGCGAGAACGGGGCCACACTGGAATCGCTCCTGTCCGATGAAACTCGGCGCACGGCGATGCGCGTGAATCTGGAGAAACTTGGGCCTGCCGACGGGGCCACCCGCATTGCACGGGCGTTATTGGACGCGATCTGAAACTGTTCATGGGCTTCCCGGCCCCACATCCGGGGCGGCGGGGCTGGCGGTGTTAGGATTGGGCGTGGCGACACCTGCCTCGAATCCGTCTTCTGCCAGCGCACCGATGCGCTGCGTGATATGCCATCCGGCGACGGCGGAACTTCCCGGCGAGTTGCTCACGAGTTTGAGCCGACGCATGGGGCGGATGACGATTTGCACGGATATCTACGCCGCGCTGGCGGAGTGCTGCTTGTTCCAGCGCAAAGCGTCGCAGCACGCCACCGAGAACGGATCGGCTGGCGGCGCAGGCAAACCCGGCGCAGTGCTGGTGCTCGTCCACCCGCGCCACATCCCGGATGCGGGAGCCGTTCGGCTTGTGGAAGCAGCGGGGAGCTACGCACCGAGCGTGGCGATCTGGAGATATGACCGGAGCGCGAACCCGAAGCTGCGGGCCGTCGTTGAAGAGGACCTGATCAGTAGATTTACAACGACAGATCTGGTGGCGGCGGCAACGGTGGCTGCGACACTTGTTGCACCGCCACATGCCCCGCAAGTGCAGACGCGGCCGGTTGAGAACATGGCGCCGAAGCACCTGAATGGAACCGGGCACGCGCCGAGCGCGGCACCGAGCGGCAATGGTGTGCAGTCTCCTTCAGCGAGCGTAAACGGTACATCGCAACCGCAGCGGGGTGGCGGAGCGCGGGCGACATCGCTGCTCACCGAAGATGAACTTCGCATGTTGCTCTCGGGTGATCCGTTTGATGGCGGGCCGCTGGGCGCGCGATCGCATCATCCATCGCATCCGCCGCGTACGCCGGGCCATGATGATCATCATGGAGGCGCGGCGTGAGCACGCTCTCTGGACAACCTTCTCGCGTAGTGCTCGTCGGCCGGACCGGGCTCGAGCATGACTTGCGCCATGAGCCGGGTGTGGAGCTGGGACGCGCGCGGACGGCACTGGATGCCGTCGGCGAGTTTGCCGAGATCAGCGAACCAAACGACTCGCGCCCGGCGACAGTTGTGGTCGGTCCGGGGACGCTTGCGAATGAGCAAGCCGAGGCCTTCGTACAGGCACTGCGGAAGATTGACGCGGATGTGCGCGTGGTTGGGATGGGCGATCTGAACGGATCGGCAGAACTGTTTGATGCGGTGCTTCCGGCACACGCGAACGCGGAACTGCTACGTCGGGCGCTGGCTGAAGACGCCGTTGTGGCCGCGCCAGCTCCGGTTGCGCCCACACTTGCTGCACCACCTGCGGCGGTCGTCTCGCCCGCTACGAATCCGATGACCGTTGTAGTTCGACCCCACGCGATGGCGGGATCACCGGCACCGATGCCAGTACAGGCCGGGCCCGGGCCGACACAACCGCCCCCGGCACCTTCTCCTGCGGCTCCGTCATCAACGCCTCTCTCACGATCCGTGCAGGATTCCGGGATTGACGGCGCTTCTGCAACCCCGCCCGCGCTGGCCGCGATGCTCTCGGGGCACGATCCCATCGCGGCTGCCGTCAGCGATCTCTCAGCGCGGCTGGGCGTTGCGTGCAAGTTCACGCCGGGCGAAGCTGAATCGCTCGCGGATGCCGCGGCGTCGGTGCGTGTCTCGCACTCGGGTCGGACACTCGGGTGGCTGCGGGCACCGGGCATCGATCGCGCAGTCGTTGAGCAGGAGGGCGCGAGGATCGCCGGGTGGATTCTGCTCGCGGCACAGCACGATCAGTTGCGGCGGGCCGCGTTTACCGATGAACTCACGGGCGCGTTCAACCGGCGTTACTTCAACCGCTTTCTCACCGCCGCGATGGAACAAGCTCGCGACAAGCGGCACACTGTGACGCTGCTGGTCTTCGACATTGACAACTTCAAGACGTACAACGACCGATACTCGCACGCGGCGGGAGACGAGATTCTCGTCGAGGCCGTGCGGCTGCTGACCTCGGTGATTCGCCCGTCGGATCGCGTCTGCCGCGTCGGCGGCGATGAGTTCGCGGTGATCTTCCACGACCCGGAGGGGCCGCGGAACCCGGGCGTGACGGCGACCACGCCGCAGTCCATTGGCCAGATCGCGGCTCGCTTCCAAAAGCAGATCTGCGCCCACCGATTTCCCAAGCTGCTCGACGAAGCCCCGGGCACACTCACGATCTCCGGCGGCATGGCGACCTTCCCATGGGACGGGGCAACGCCGGAAGAACTGCTGGCCCGCGCTGATGAACTGGCAATGCAGAGCAAGCGGCAGGGAAAGAACTCGATCACGTTCGGGCCGGGGGCCGCAAAGGTGTGTCAAATAGGGGATGGAAGTGACGAAGTTTCTGTCGGATAATCCGTCACGCTCCGTGGTCGTGTATCTGCTCAACTATTGTTCCCGCGTATGCCCTCCCCCCACTACGACCTCATCGCCATCGATCTCGACGGAACGCTCCTGAACTCGCGCGGCGTGATCTCCGAGGGCAATATGCGTGCCCTCAAGCGCGCAACGGACGCGGGCGTTCGGATCAGCGTCTGCACCGGGCGTGGCTTCAATGAGTGCAAGCACTACACGGCGCAGATCGGGCACACCGAGCCGGTGGTGGTCGCGGGGGGTGCGATAGTTTCGCACGCCCAGAGCGGGCGGACGATCCATCGGTTTCCGATGAATCCCTGGCTGGTGCGCCGGCTGGTCGAATCGCTCACGGCGCACGGGCACGCCGCGCTGGTGCTGAAGGATCCGGCGGGCGAAAAGGAGTCCGGGCTGCAGCCGGACCACGACTATCTGATTGTCTCGCCGCGCGGCGAAGAGGCGATCGACCCGATCAGCCGCTGGTGGTTCAAGGAACACCGCATCGGCTATCACGTCGTGCCGTCGCTGGATGAGGATGAGCATCCCGACCACACGGTTCGCGTCGGCGTCTGCGGCACGCGCGGGCGGACCAAAGCTGCGGCGGAAGAGTTGCAACGCGACTTCGCATCCGAGGTCGTCTTTCACCACTTCGGCGCCGTCGTTCCCGGTGATGAAAAGAAGCCGGTGGATGATCAGATCGTGATTCTGGAAGCGTTCGACAAGAGCGTGAACAAGTGGGCGGAGATCAAGTGGCTCGCCCAGCGTCGCGAGATTGATCCCGCCCGCATCGCGGCCATCGGCAACGACATCAACGATATCGCCATGCTCCGCGGCGCGGCACTCGGCGTTGCGATGGGC
>JBKJOD010000404.1:0-4900 GCA_046593245.1 Phycisphaerales bacterium | reverse complement strand
GAACTACTTCGGCAACCTCAAAGGCGGCGGCAAGGCCGCGAAGGACGCCGGCCCAGCAACTCCCGCCGCCCCCGCCAAGCCAACCGCCCCCGCCAAACACGCTGGCAAGTGAGTGGCATGGGCTTTCTAGCCCATGTCTTCCGTGGCACGGGTCTCCCGACCCGTGTTCTGGCCGCCGCGGCCCGAGTGCATTTCTCTTCTTCCCTCGTGTGGCTCGCGCAATGATCCCCCATGCCCACCGCCCCCGAACCGTCCTGCGCAGACCTCTCCCGGCGTGACATCCTCAAACTCTCCGCTGCCAGCACCCTCGCCGCGCTCGCCAGCGCATGCGACCGCTCTCCTCCGCCCGCCGCTTCCAACACCCCAACTCCCAAGCCGACCACTCCCGCGCCCACCCCACCCGCGCGTTCCCTCGTCGTCTACTGCTCCGCCGACGCCGATCTCGCGAATCCGCTCTTCGCCGCGTTCACCAAGCAGTCCGGCATCACTATCAACCCCGTCTTCGACACCGAGGCCACCAAGACCACCGGCCTCACCAATCGCCTGCTTCAGGAGAAGGATCGACCCCGCGCCGACATCTGGTGGTCCAGCGAGCCCTTCGGCACCATCAAGCTCGCCCGCGCCGGTGTGCTCGATGATTCCACCTGCCAGCAGGCCGAAAACGAAATGAAAGACCGCGGCGGCTGGCCGCGCATCCTCCGCGATCAGAAGTGGACCACCCCAAACACCCCCGACGCCGGCGCGAAAGGCCCGCGCTGGTACGGCTTCGGCAGCCGCGCCCGTGTCGTTGTCTACAACAGCAAACTCGTCCAGCCCGCCGATGCACCGACCACGTACGCCATGTTCCTGCAGGATTCCTTCCGGGGGCGCATCGCCATGGCCAAGCCGCAGTTCGGCACCACCCGCGGCCATATGGCCATGCTCGTGGACGCCTGGGACAAAGGCCCCTTCGGCGAGTGGCTCGACAGCATGAAGAAGGCCGAGGTCCGCCTGTACGACGGCAACTCCGCCGTCGTCCGCGCTGTTGCCAATGGCGAGTGCCACGTTGGTTTTACGGATTCGGATGATGTCTTCGCCGGCAAGCGCGAGGGCTGGCCCGTTGCGATGTCCTTCATCGAGTGCCCCGATCCGAACACCAAGCGCGTCGACCGTTTCCATCCGCGCTGGGCCGAGATGCAGCACATCGCCAAGACCGGCACGTTGCTCCTTCCCAACACCGTCGCCCGCGTCCGCGGCGGACCGAACCCCGCCGACGCCCCCGCGTTCATCGCCTTCCTCCTCTCTAGGCCCACACAGCAGGTGATGGCCCAGAGCGAGTCGCACAATGTCCCGGTCGATCCGGACCTGCGAACCGAACTCTCGACGTGGCTCCCGCCCGAGGATCACATCGCCAGCATCGACTTCGAGGACGCCGCGGATGTCATCGACGCCGCGATGGAGATGTGCACCAATCGCCTCGGATAAAAGTAGAGTGGCTTTCCGCCTCTGCACTCCGCACTCCGAACTCAGCACTACTCTTCCCCATGCCCTCCGCCCCCGAACTCCGCGCCCTCATCAAGTCCCATCTCCCGGATCTCATCCGCATCCGGCATGATCTGCACCAGCATCCCGAGCTGGCGTATCAGGAGAAGCGCACCAGCAGCGCTGTCGCCGCCGAACTCACGCGGCTGAACATCGCCCACAAGCACGGCCTCGCAGGTGGCACCGGTGTGCTCGCGTACATCCCGCCGACCAGCAAGCAAGATGAGTCCAAGGGTTCCATCGCGCTCCGGGCCGACATGGATGCGCTCCCCATCGAGGAGAACACCGGCCGCGCGTACTCGTCGAAGACGAAAGGCATCATGCACGCCTGCGGCCACGACGGCCACACCACCAACCTGCTCGGCGTCGCCCGCATCCTCTCGCTGCTGCCCCATCGTCCCAACGGCGTGACGCTCGTGTTCCAGCCCGCCGAAGAGGGCGGTGCGGGCGGCAAGCGCATGTGCGAGGACGGCGCGCTCTCGGGCGCGGTGCTTGGCCCAAAGGTCCGCGAGATCTTCGGCTTGCACGGCTGGCCGCAGTATGACGTCGGCGTTGTCGGCTCCAAACCCGGTCCGCTGCTGGCCGCGACGGACAACATGGTGGTAACGATCCGCGGCACGCAGTCACACGCCGCGTATCCGCAGTATTCAGCGGACCCCATCGTCGCCGCGTCGCAGATCATCACTGCGCTGCAGACCATCGCCAGCCGCAACATCGCGCCGCAGGACTCGATCGTGGTGACCATCGCCACCATCAACGGCGGCACCGCCCGCAACATCATCCCCGGCCACATCACCTTCGGCGGCACGATGCGCACGCTCACGCCCGAGGCCCGCGTACTCGGCAAACGCCGCTTTTATGAGATCACCGAGAACATTGCCAAGGCACTCGGCTGCCGCGCTGAGATTGCGTGGGAAGAGGGCTACCCCGTCACTTTCAATGACGAGGGGGCCACGAACAAGTTCTTCCGCATCGCCGAGAGCACCTTCGATGCATCGCGCATCACGCACGTTCCCCATCCGTCACTTGGCGGCGAGGACTTCTCCTACTACGGCCACCACGTCCCCGCCTGCTTCTTCATCCTCGGCGTGCGCCCTCCCGGCCTCGAGAGTTATCCGTCGCTCCATCAACCCGAATACGACTTCAACGATGATGCCCTCGAAGCCGGCATCGAGATGATGTGCCGTCTCGCGCTCGAGCCGTGAGCATCTCCCTCCTCCCCCGCCCTGGCGGGGGAGGTGTCGCGAGCGAAGCAAGCGACGGAGGGATGTGTGCCATGGCGTGCCTCCACTGCCAAACCGGCAGCCTTCGACCCCCGTTTTTCCGTGAATCCGCGTGCTTCCGGCAACATAGACAATCATAAATGCGTCTAGACGGCGTGGCACGCCGTTCGCAATCCCTCCCCCGCACCCTCGGGGATGGGGGTGATTCGTTTGTTCCCGGAGGTCGTTATGGTCGTTCCCTTTTTCACCGCTCGTCGCCGCCGCAAGATGCTGGATCGTCCGCTCGACGAGAGCGCGGAGCGCACGCTGCGCGAAGAAGTGGCGATCTACTCGCGGCTCCCGGAACCGCAGCGCAACACGCTCCGCGACATGGCCCGTGTGCTGGTGGCCGAGAAGAACTGGGAGCCGTGCGGCACGCTCAAGCGTTCGGGCCTCACGCAGAACATGAAGCTCGCCATTGCGGCGCAGGCGGGCGTGCTGCTGTTGGGGCTTGGGCTCGACCCGCTGCGCGATGATCTGTATCCGAACGTTGACACTGTCCTGGTGTATCCAACGGGCTTTGTCTCATCCGGGCCGCGCACGGTCGCGCCCATCGGCGCAACCTCGATCGTGAGCGAAGATTTCACCAATCTCGGCGAGGCCTGGCATCAGGGGCCCGTGATTCTTTCATGGGCAGATTCCCACCGCACCGGCGCACACTCGGAGAGTGGCAACAACCTGGTCATGCACGAGTTCGCGCACAAGCTGGACATGCTCGACGGCGCGGTCAACGGCACACCCGTGCTCGACAGCCGCGAGCAGCTCGCGGATTGGAAAAACGTCATGACCGGTGAGTACATCGAGCTTTCGCGTGCCGCGGCGATGGGCATGCCGACCGTCCTCAACCCATACGGCGCAACCAATCCCGGTGAGTTCTTCGCCGTCGCCACCGAGGCCTTCTTCGAGCGCCCCGGCGACCTCCGCGCCCACCACACGCGCCTTTATGACACGCTCAAGGGCTACTACAAACAAGACCCCGCGCAGTGGACCTGAACAGAGGCCCGGGCGCAAGCCCGGGCACTCTCACGCCGTCATCGGCGGCTTGGTCTCGCCCTTGCTCTTCTTCTTGAGCAGAATGTTCAGCATCTCCACGCCCAGCGCGAAGGCCATCGAGAAGTAGATATATCCCTTGGGCACATGCCACCCGGTGCCATCGGCCACCAGCATCATGCCGATCAGGATCAGGAACGCGAGCGCGAGCATCTTGATCGTCGGATGCCGATCCACGAATCGTGCGATATAGCCGCTGAAGACCAGCATCACGCCCACGGAAACCACAACGGCCGTGATCATGATCGGCAGCACCTTGGACATGCCGACCGCAGTGATGACCGAGTCCAGACTGAACACGATGTCCAGCAGCAGAATCTGGATGATCACGGAAACAAAGCCCTTTCCCTTCGCGCCGACATAGCCACCGGCCACGCCGCCCGCGATCTCCTTGGGCGTCGCGATCACCTCATGCGCCCCGCCGCTGCTGGCATCCTCGATCTTGTGGTGAATCTCATACACGCTTTTGCCGACCAGGAATAGCCCGCCCAGCACCAGCACCGCGTCCTTTCCGGTGAAGATGTTTGGTTCTGAAACCACCTTGGCAGCCGCATCCACAAGCGCGTGCGCCGCGGCCGGATCAGCCATGACTGCCGGCGCGGCGTGCGAGTGTGCATCCCCCGCCCACGGCAGCGTGAAGAGCTTGAACTTGTCCAGCCACATGACGGCTGTGATCGCAAACAGCAGCGCGATCCGCATGAACATGGCCAGGAACAGGCCAATCAGCCGCGCCTTGTCGCGCTGCGCCTGTGGCAGCCGTCCCACTAGGATCGAGATGAAGATGATGTTGTCCACGCCCAGCACGATCTCCAGCGCGGTCAGCGTGAAGAGTGCGGCGAGATTGTCCGTGGTCAGCAGTCCGTCAAAGGAAAAGGTGGGCATGGGGACGAGTGTAATCAGTCGTGGCACGGGTGTCCCGCCCGCGTTCCATTGTTACCCGCGAGATTACGGGCGGGAGGCCCGTGCCACGGGGCTGGACAGAGCGCTGGCCATCATCAGATCCTTCATCTCCCGCACGGCTTGGCGAAGTCCCACATAGATCGCATGGCTCACGATCGCGTGGCCAA
>JBKJOD010000205.1:0-19583 GCA_046593245.1 Phycisphaerales bacterium | reverse complement strand
CCAGCGCTACGGGGGATGACCGGCGCACCCGCTACTTCTATGGCAACGACGGCCAGCTCTTGGGCACGCTCGACGCTGCGGGTTATTTATCCGAAGCGACCTACGACGCCGCCGGGCACATGACCCAGTCGATCGCCTATGCCAATCCCACGCCGACTGCCCAGCGTGCGAGCGGCACGTTGGTGCTGCTGCGTCCGGCCTTGGACACAACGGCCGCATTCGACGCCAGCGGCGCGCCGACGGGCGACGACGCCGAGCAAGATGCTGTCAGCTACTTCTTCTACGACGGCCAGGGCCGGCAAATCGGCAGCCTGGATGCAGAAGGGTACTTGAGCGAGACCCAGTACGACGAAGCGGGCCGCGTCAAACGGGCCCTGCGCTACGACAGAAAGCTCACCTATACGCCCGGTGCGAGCACCTTCCTGACGCTCAAGAATGCCGCGACCACCGCGCCCGCGCCGGTCATCCATACGCAAAGCTTTCAATACGATGGCTTGGGGCAGGTCACACAAGCGACCGACATCGAGGGCACGATTACGACGTATGCGTACGATACGGTGGGCAATCTCACCAGTTCGACCCGGGCCCTCAACCCCACCGATGTCCAGCGCGAGGATCGCACCACCCGCACGCGCTTTGATGCGCTGGGCCGCGTCACCCAGGAGCTCTCGGGGGAGGGCGCCAAAGCACTCGCGGCCTTGAGCAGCCCGACCCAAGCCCAGATCGACGACATCTGGGACCGCTATGGCGTCGCGTACACCTACGACCTGGCTGGACGGCGCACCAAGATGACGGCGCGCCCGAGCGACACCGAAACCGTGTCCACTGTCTTTTACTACGACAACGACGGGCGCGTGCGCTTCACGGTGTCGAGCTACGGGGAGGTGGTCGAGAACCGATACAACTTCCTGGGTCAACTGACCGACACCTTGACCTACGCCGGCCGGCTGGTGCTCACCTCCGCCATCACCGGAGGGCTGGTGCGCGATGCGACCCATGCAGCGTCGCTGCGCCCGGCAGCGGATGCCAATCACGATGCGAGTGTGAGCTACACCTACGGCCTGACCGGGCAGCTGGCGAGCACCACGACGGCCGAGGGCGCCTACACGGCCCTCACCTACAACGCCTTTGGTGAGGAGCGCACGCGCGACGAGCGCATTGCCGCAGGCCTTGAGCGCATCACCACCACCACCTACAGCATCGATGCAGTGACCGGCAAGCGCGTCATTCGAAGCGACTTGAGCGAGCTTCGGGGTTCCACCTCAACAAGCTTGAATGTCTCGACCACGCGCCGCTATGACGCCTTCGGGCGGCTTTGCGAAACGCGCGATGCGAACAACAACCCAACGACGTTCGAATACGACCGCTTGGGCCGAACCATCGCAACGGTCGATGCCCGAAGCGCCCGTGTGCGCATGACCTACGACGCCTTTGATCGGGTGTTGAGCACCTACGATGCGTTGGGCAATCCCCCGACCCGCTACACCTATAGCGAGACCAACCGCAGTGTCACCGTCACCACGCCGGAAGGGGTGAGTGTCACGACGTTCAGAAACCGGCACGGAGAGACCTTCCGCGTACAGACGGCGGACAACACGACCACGTACCTCTATAACGCCAACGGTGAATTGACCAGCGTCTCGGACAACTTGGGGACGCTTGAATCGCGCGCCTACGACCGCGCGGGCCGGGACGTCAGCGCCCTCGACGCACGCGGCACCGAGACACGCGTCGTCTACCAATACGACGCAGTCAACAAGCGCTTCACCCGCACCGTAACGCTCGACCAGGCCGGCCTGAACTTGAGCACCGTGTATGAGTACGACGGTCAGGGGCGCGTGACCCGCGTCACCGAGCCGAACGGTCGCGTCACCACAACCGATTACGACAACGACGGTCGTGTCGTTGAAGTCGCCCTTGACCCGGCGGGCCTGAACCTGCGCACGCGCTATGAGCAATACGACCTGGAAGGCCGGGCGCTGCGCGTGACCGAGGGCTTTGGCAGTGCCGCACCGCGCACCACCGACTACCGCTTCGACACCTTGGGACGGCGCAGCCAAACCATCACCGATCCGCTGGGTGCCAATCTGGCGACCCAGTACCGTTACGACAACAACGGCAACCTCACCCGCACCATCGATGCGACGGGCGCCGACACCTGGTTCATTTACAACGCCGACAATCAGGTCACCCACACGGTGAACAAGCTCGGCGAAGTCGCTGAAGTCAGCTACAACTTAAGCGGCCAGGCCATCCGCACCCGCGCCTATACCAATCCGGTCATTACCAACGGCTTTGGCGATGTCGTCACCTCCTTGACGCTGGTGCCCACGGCCACCGACACGATCACCCAGACGGTCTATGACGGCGACGGACGGGTTCGCTACACGATCTCCGGGGCCGGCAACGTCACGCAATTGAGCTATGACAACGACGGCCGGCCGAGCCGCAGCCGCGGCTTCACGAACTCGATTGCTGTTGGCACCTACACGACGATCACGCAGCTCGAAACGGCGCTGACGGGTGCGGGCAATAACCCCGCGACACTCGGTACGACCGATCAGGTCGCCTACAGCATCTATGACGCCCGTGGGCGACTGGCCTTCACGCTCGACGGCACCGGCGGCGTCACCCAAAACCAATACGATGGCAACGTGAACGTCATCCAGACGACCGGCTTTGCCGCGCGCTATATCGGGGCACTGCCGATCGCAGACGGGGCCGCATTCTTCCAGGCGCTCACCACCTTCGCGAACGCCAACGCCGGCGACGTGCAGAACCAGATCGCGAAGTTCGCCTATGACAAAGCCGATCGGCTGCGCATCACCACCGATGGCACGGGTGTCAAGACCTACGCCCTGTATGACGCGCTCTCGCGCGTCATTGCCAGCATCGATGGCGACGGCACCTTAACCGAGTTCCTCTACAACACCGCGGGTCAGGTCGTGAAGACCACCCGCTACAGCACGCTCGTTGCGCCGGCGACCATCGCCACCTTAAGCGATGCGTCTGGCAACCCGCTGCAAGTGAGCCTGGCCACGCTCACGGGCGCGATCGGTCGAGCCAGTGGCCCGGCCGCCACCGATCAGATCGGCCGCGCGGTCTACGACAACGCAGGGCGCTTGATCTACACGATCGATGCGCTGGGCGCGGTGACGCAAACTCAATATGACACCCTCGGGCGCACGATCGGCGCCATCCAGTACGCCAATCCCCTGACGATCGGCGTCACCGTCGGTGAGTTGACACCGGCGGGCGTGACGATCGTGGCCGATCCCCTTAACGATCGGCGCACGCGGGTCTTCTACGACAACAACGGCCAGGTTCTTGCGACTTTGGATAGCGAGGGCTACCTTACCGAAAATATCTATGACGCCACCGGGCGCTTGACCCATGCGATTGGCTACGCCAATCAGGCGCCGGCCAGCACGCCGAGCAATGCGACGTTGCGCACCACTGGCACGTTGGCCGAGCTTCGCATCGCCATCGGCACCGATACCGAAACCGCGATCGACCCCGAGCAGGATCAGCACAGCTACGTCTTCTACGACGCCCAAGGGCGGGTGCAAGGCAGCCTCGATGCCGAGGGCTACCTCAGCGAGACCCAATACGAGGCCGCGAGCCGCGTCTTTCAAACGATCCGCTACGACCGCCGCGTTGCGCCGGCCGCCACCTTTGATGCGGTCAAGAGCGCCGCGGTCGGTGCGCCCACCCAAACGCAGCGTTTGGATTACGACGGAGTCGGACGGTTAAAGCAGGGCACCGACGCCGAAGGCACGGTCACACTCAATGCATACGATGCGGCCGGTCGGCTGACCCAAGCCACTCGTGCCTTCAACGCCACCGACGCGCAAGGCAACCGTGAGGATCGGACCACCCAGGTCCGCTTCGATGCTTTAGGCCGGGTGAGTCAGGATCTCTCTGGCGAGGGCAGCGTGCGCTTGGCGGCGGGCGATGATCCGACCTTGACCTGGGCACGCTATGGCGTGACGTATGCGTACGATGCCGCGGGGCGCCGGATTTCATCGACCACGATTGCCTTCGACCCTTCGAACAACACGAGCCAAACCTTAACGACCCTGTTCTATTACGACGCCGATAACCGCGTGCGCTTTGCGGTCGGGGCCGTGATGATCGATGGCGCCGTGATGGGTGAGGTGAGCGAGAACCGCTACGACGCGCTGGGCCAGCTAACCGATACCCTCACCTACGCTAATCGCATCGGGGCGAGCGGCTTGAATGGCGGTCTGCTGACTTCGGGTCTTATCACGCAGCTGACGCCGGCCGCAGATACGAATCACGACGCCAAGATCAGTTACAGCTACGCCTTGACGGGCCAGGTGGCCTCGCAAACGACGGCCGAAGGGGCGAACAGCACCTTCCAGTACAACGCCTTCGGGCAGGAGAAAAGTCGCACCGAGAAGATCGATGCGACGCGCACGCGCACGAGCATCTCGCTCTATGACACGCGGGGCCTCTTAAAGACGGTTAACACCGACACCACCGGCTTGAACCTGACGACCACACAAACCTACGATGCGTTCGGCCGTGTGAACAGCATGACCGATGCGATGAATCGTGTCTCCAAGTTCGAGTACGACCGCTTGGGCCGAACCATCGCCACCGTCGACACGCTCGGTGGCCGGCGCGTCACGAGCTATGACGGTTTCGACCGGGTGTTGACCACGCGCGATGCGCTGTACAGCGCGAGCAACGACACCACCACGACGTACACGTACGACGACGTGAACCGCTCGGTCACGATCAGGACGCCCGAGGGCATTGTGATCTCCACCGTCCACAACCGCCACGGCGAGACCTTCACGGTGACGGCGGGGGGCAACACCGTCAGCTACCAGTACAACGGCAACGGGCAGGTGACGCGCAGCTCCGATAAGCTCAATCCCGCGCTGCCGCTGGGCTCGACGATGGAAACGCGCGCCTATGACTCGGTTGGGCGTCAAGTCACGCAAACCGATGGGGTGGGCGCCATCACGCGTTTGGCCTACGATGAGGTCAACCGGCTGTTGACCCGCACTGTCGATACCGGCGGTGTGGCGCTTGCGACGACCTACCAATACGATGGCCAGGGCCGCGTTACGCAGGTGGCCGAACCGGGCAACCGCGTCACCGCGATGGATTACGACAACGACGGCCGCCTCCTTGAAGTCGCGCTCGATCCTGCCGGCAGCAACCTGCGCACGCGCTACGAGCAATACGATCTGGAAGGCCGGGCCCTGCGCGTGACCGAAGGCTTTGGCAGCGCCACCCCGCGCACCACCGACTACCGCTTCGACACGCTCGGGCGGCGCAGCCAGACGATCGTGGATCCGGGCACGGGCAAGCTCAATCTCACGACCACCTACAAATACGACAACAACGGCAACGTCACCCGCGCGATCGATGCCCGAGGCAACTCCACCTGGTACGTCTACGACGCCGGCAATCGCCTGACGAAAACCATCGATGCGATCGGCGCGGTGCGTCTGACGAGCTACGACGCCGAAGGGCGCGTCACGATGACCTACGGCTACACCAATGTGGTCAACACCGCTGGATTCGGCGACGTGGCGCCGGCGGTGTCGCCCACCGTGAGCGCAACGGACCGCATGGACCAGACCCTGTACGACCGGGATGGACGCGCGACCTACAGCATCAATGCGGTAGGCTCTGTAACGGAAAGAACATTCGATGCCAATGGCAACGTCACGCGGGTACGCGCCTACGCCATTCCGATTGCCATTTCCCAACATACCTCGCTTTCCACCGTTGCTGGTGCATTGACCAACGCTGGCAACAGCACGTCCAGCGTATCGCCCAACGATACGGTCAGTTGGACCACTTATGACGTGCGCGGGCGGCTTGCCTTTGTGATGAACGGGCGCGGTGGTGTGGTGCGCTCCGAATACGACGACGCCAATCAGGTCAAGACAACGACCGCCTACGCGCAGGAACGCGATGTCGCAGGCGCGACCGATTTTGCTACCTTCACGACCTGGGCCGGCACGGCGGCAGTGGCCAACGACGCTGCCAACCAAGTGACGCGCTATTGGCACGACGGCGCGGACAGAGGCCGGTTTGTGCTGGATGCCGAAGGCTTCTTGCACGAGACGAAGTACGACGACGCCGCGCGCGAGACGCGCAGCATCACGCATCTGGACAAGGGCACGGTCGCCTCGAACGCGACGCTGGCCAATGTGAGTGCCACCGCGCAGTCGGTCGCCGATCCCGCACGCGATCCAATGACAGTTACGGGCCTGGATGCCGCCGGGCGCCTGGCCTACACGATCGATGGCGAGGGCTTTCGCGCTGAGTTCGCTTACGATGCCACCGGCAACGTCATCGAGACGCGCCAGGCGCTCAATGTCTCGGGCACCGATGTGGCGATCACGCGGCACTACTTCGATGCGGCGAACCGGGAGATCTTCACCCGCAGTGCCGAAGGGTATCTGACCGAGCGCGTGTACAACGCCCTGGGTCTGGTCGAAACCCAGATCGTCTATGACACCCGGGTGGCAGTCCCGAGCGGCGCCAGCATGCCCACGCCGGTGGCCGGCGATACGCGTCACATTACGCGCTTCACCTACAACGCGGTCAATGAGCTGACACGCCAGACCCAGATCTTGGGCAGTCGCGACAGCCTCTGGCCGACCGATACGCAAACCGTTCCCACCAATGCCACCTGGCCGATGATGAGTAACCTCATCTACGGGACGCCGGATCTGGGCAATGAATTGCGCGATGCCTTGGGCAACCCCAATCTGGCCACGACACAGACCTTGACCGGCATTCCGGCCAGCCTCGAATACGGCATCAACACCGACTACCAATACGACGCCAAGGGCAACCGCACCCAAGTCACCGAGGCGGCCGATAGCGCCGATGCACGCACCACCCTCTTTGTCTTCGACGCCGCCGACCGGCTGACCAGCACCACCCGCACCTCGGCGGCGGACGTGCTCACCACGGTGCAGGTATTGGACGCCTTTGGCAACGTGCGCTTCCGTAAAGAGGCGTTTAACACCGCCCAGCAGCGCACCTATGAGTTCATCTACGATCGCTTGAACCGGGTGATCGAGGCCCGTGATGCCTTAAGCGTGGCCTCGCAGTGGTCGTATGACGCCTTTGGCAATGTGACTACGCACCTCCTTGCCGTTGGCACCCCGGATGCCAAGAGCGAAACGTTCGAGTACGACCATCGCAACGAGCAAACGGCGGCAATCAACGCGGCGCTGGAGCGCACCGAGAGCCGCTACGACGCCGCCGGCAATCGCATTGCGGTGGTCAGCGGCAATGCCCAAGCGCTGACCAAAACCAACGATTCCTACTATCAGGACTGGCGCAAGCGCCTGGGTGCCGAGCGCCCCTCGCTGCTCGACAGCAATGGCGAGGGCAAGGCGTTCGCGGACTTGAGCGCTGCTGACATTGATTTCCTGCGCGAAGCCGCCACCACGCACTTCAGCTTTGACCGCAACAACCGGCTGGCCACGATCACCGATCCTGAAGATGTGGTCACGCATTACTTCTACGATGGTGCGGGCAACACGACCCGCACGGTGCAGGCCGAAGGCCGCGGGGTGGAGCAACGCGCAACCGACTACAAGTTCGACAAGGACAACCGCCTCACCGACGTCATTGACCCGATGCAGGGTCAGACGCATTACGTGAACGACGTGCTGGGCAACCAGACCGAGATCACCGATGCCAATGGTGGGCTCACCAGCAACACCTTCGATCGCATCGGCCGGCTCGTGGTTACGCGCTCCCCAGGCGGGTCGCTGGGCCGGGTCGCGCAGAGCTTCAACTACGACCGGCGCGGCAACCTGCTCAATACGTCTCAGCTGTTCGAGAATGCGCCCTCGAGCACGTGGCGAACGACCACCTATCAATACGACCTGTTCGACCGCCAGCGCGTTATCACCGATGGCGAGCAGTTCTGCACCAAGATCGACTATGACCTGTTCGGCAACGCCCTGACCGTCACGCGCGGTCTCTATCTCGTTGCCACCAGCAGCGTTGAGTACAACGCCGGCAAGGCCGCGCGCGCGTTCCCGCTCACCACCACCTACACCTACGACGCGGCCGACCGCGTGCGTACCGAGACCGATGGCGAGGGCCACGTCACCGACTCCAAATACGACAATCTGGGTAACCTGAAAACCCAGACCGTCGCCTTCGGCACTGCGGACGCGCGCGCGACGACCTTCACCTACGACCCGGTCAATCGCCAAAAGAGCGTCACCAGCGCTGGTGGCAGCTTTGTCGAATACAGCTACGACAAGGCCGGCAACCGCATCGGCGAAACCCAGCTGCAAAATGTAGCCACCGTCTACGCGTCGGAGATTTGGATTCGCCGCACCTTCGAGTACGACCTCAACGGCCGTCTCACCGCCGCGATCGACCCCTATGGCATCCGCACGGAGTTCAGCTACGACAGCGTGGGCAATCAGACGCTGATCCGCTATGCCGCGGGTCAGGGCGCGGACGCCGGGGAGCGCACGGTCGCAATGGCATACGACCTGAACAACCGCAAGACCTTCGACTACGACGGCTACGGGAACCCAACCCAGTATGACTACGATGCGATCGGCAATCGCATCAAGGTCACCGACCCCTTGAGCCAGGTCACACACTACTACTTCGACGCCGACAACCAATTGACGATGGTGGTCGATCCGCAAGGCGCGCTGGGCACCTTTGTGTACGACGCCACCGGCAACCGCACCGAAGAGCATCTCTACGCGCAGCGCTATACCGGTGCCATCAACGATCGCATCGCCCCGACCCCTGTGGTCTCGCCGTTTGGTGAGGATCGTGCGGTGACGCTGGTTTATGACCACGTGGGCCAGCTGATTCAACGCACCGAAACCGCAGGCGCCGCGGGGAACCCGAAACCCGTGCGCATCGACTATGTCTACAACGGCGCGGGCCTGAAGATCACCGAGACCCAGTTTGCCAATCGCCCCACCCCCCGGGTGCAAAGTTTCTCCTACTACGCCAACGGCTGGCTGAACAGCCACACCGACAGCGACGGTGCCCCGACGTACCGCTTGTATGACGGGTCCGGCAACGTCGTGTACCAGATCATCGTCAACTCCAACGACCCGAACCCGTTTCACAAGACGGTGTATGCGTACGACCTGAACAACCGCCTAATCACCGAGACGATCGATCCCAATGGCCTGAACATCGTCAAGAACACCACCTACGACCTGGTCGGTAACGTACGCTTTAGCTGGACCACCGAGCCTGCGGCAGATACGTTGTCGCCCATCACGGAGTACGCCTACGACCTGAACAACCGCCAAGTGGCGCAAATGCGCTACCGCTACGACCCCAACCTGACCAACTGGGTATTGGACGCGACGCGGTTCACCTACAACAAGGACGGCACGCTTCGCCTGGCCATCAATGCCAATGGCAACGCCTTCCTGACCAGCAACAATCCCTACTACACCGCCTGGCGCCAGCGGCTGGGGTACGCGGCCGATGCCGCGACGCTGGCGAACGATTTCTTCTCGACCTTGGCGGCGCTCTCGCTGTTCACCACCCAGTACACCTACGACCTGAACGGTCAGGTGCGCGAGGAGCGCAAGCCCGAGAGCGACACCTACACCATCGAGATCGGGCGCGACAACAACGAGCAGCCGATCGACACGCGTCCAACGACCATCAACACCTACGATGCCGCCGGGCGCGTGGTGCAGGTGCGGGACCCGAACGGCTTCTTGACCACCCGCTGGTACGACGGCAACGGGCGCGTGGTCGTTGAATTAAAGGGCGATGGGGCGATCTGCGGCTACACCTACAACGCCTTTGGCGAGCTCACCGCCAAGCGCGAGAGCATGACGCGCTTGCCCTTGAGCGCACACGATCCGGCCGCGCCACGCCCGGCGCTGCCCGACGATGCGCGCTTGACGCGCTATGAGTATGACTTGGCGGGTCACATGGTCCTGGCCACCTTGCCGGCGACGCTGGTCACAACGCTAAGCGCCACCGACAGCAGCGAGCCGGCCTCCAGCCAAGCCTTGACCACGCTCACCGTGCGGCACGTGTTCGATGACTACGGTAACGAGGTCGCCACCTACGACCGCGGCACCCGCACGCTCTCTTATTACGATGCGCAGGGCCGACGCATCGCTGCTGTCGACGCGCTGGGCTACTTGACCGAGTGGGACTTTGACAGCCAGGGCCGCGTCCTCGCGGAGCGGGTCTATGCGCAACCGCTTCCCAATCACCAGAGCCTGACGGCGGCGAGCGATCTCACGCAGCTCGTGCGGCCAACTGAAATCCACCGCACCGATCGCTCCTACGACGTGGCCGGACGCCTGATGAGCGAGCTTGGCCCAGAGATCGAGGTCTACGATCCCTTAAGCAATCAGCACAACCGCGTGCGTCCGACGCTGACCTATACCTACGACAAGTCAGGGCACGTGACCAGCAAAACGACGGGGCCCGGCCTCTCGGCCCCGGTCACCGTGCCAGCGTACTACGCCGTGGGAGCCAACGCCAACTGGGAGACCGTTGCCACCCGGCTCTATGGCATGGATTCGAGCGGGGCACTGGTCACGGGATGGAACAGCGACACCCAAACCTCGGTGGCCAACCAGTTGCAGACGCAATACGGCGGAACCCTCACGGTCGGGCGGGCTCTGACCAATCTCCCCGAGAGCGTATCCGTTAGCGGATCGGGTGGTTCGGGCGGATCGGGCGGCATCGGTGTCATCGCGGTCTACGGCCTGAACACCAGCGCGCTCAGCACCACCCAGCTGGAGCCGAGCTACCGCACCGAGTATTACTATTACGATGGCGACCGGCAAGTCGCCATGGTCGACGCTGGGCGCGTGTTCCATCACCTCATCTACGATGCCGCCGGCAACGTCATTCAGCGCAGCCGTGTTTTTGGCACGGTGCCGCCCGCGATCAATCTGCGCACTGTGAACCACCGCGACCTCTTGAACGCCGTTATAGGAAGCGAAAGCTACTTCGCCAATGACAGTGAGCACACCTGGCTGTACTACGACGGGTTGAACCGCCTGACGGCAGAGCTCGATGTGATGCGCCTGGCCGATGCCAACGGCAATCTGTTTACTGATGATGACCTGGTCAAGCAGTATCGCTACGACGCTGTCGGCAACCGCACCTGGTCGAAGAATGAGGACGGCTTTATCACCCGCACGGGCTACGATTACGCGCGCCATGTTGCTGAGTCCATCACCCCCGATGGCAACGGCACGATGTTCGAGTACGACGCGGTTGGCAACCTGAAACGCGTCTTCACCGGCGTCACCGACAGCACCACCGTCCCGGTGCAGGACGCGGACATCACGACCACGCTGGATGCGGGCACCACACACGCCGTCAATGCGCCCGCCGTCAATCCGCCACCGCTGGCGAACAACGTGAGCGGCGTGATTGCCGCCGGTGCGACCAGCGCGCCGCCCGTCGCGACCAACGTGAGTGTGCTGCACGGCGCAGGGACCGTCCCGCCGGTGGCGAGCAACATCACTGCCACCTCGGCCGATGCACCGAGCACGTCGAGCGCAGTCACCGTGAACTGGAGCGTCGCGAGCCCGGCTGCACGCAGCTGGGTGGTTTACGACTCGCTTTCGCGGGCGAGCTTGACCGGTTACGCCTCCAGCACTGCCGTGCAAACCTCAACCAACGCAACGTCCAAAAGCGCGCTGCTCACATTGAGCGGTGCACCCTGGACTGTGTACTTTCGCGTGGTGACTGAGGATACCCTCGGTAATCGCACCTATAGCGCGGAGCAGTCGACCAATGTGCCCCCGCGCCTGGCGTCGCTGCGCTCGTACTGGGATTACTCTTCGGGTGAGGCGACGCAAAAAAACGGCGAGTGGGTGCAATACATCACGCGTTTCTCCGGTGCGGTGCGCAATCCAGAGCTCTCCTACGGACCGCCCGGCAATCTTTCAACGACGGTGCCGCTCACGCTGCAAAGCGACGGCAGCTACAGCGCCATTTTCAGGGACCCGAGTGATTCCTCCTTCGTGGTTCGCTGGAGCGATCCGTCCGGCACTGTCTATGCGACACCGGAACAAAACCACGCGCCCAACAACACCCCGCTGGCCGTCATTACCGCGAGCTCGCAGGTCAACGTCACCAGCACGAGCTTCCGTATCGCCGCTGAGGTGCGGATGGCCTCGACCTATGCGACGGGCTTCACGTCGTTGCAGGCGCAATGGCGTCTGGCGGGCAGTACCCAAAGCTATGAGAACGTGAGCGCTGCCGCCTCGGGCACGCTCGATGGCAACACCAACTACGCCTTGACGCTTGGGTCGACGACGGCGCTTGCGGCCGGGACCTATGAAATCATTCTGCGCGGCGTGCGCGCCGATGGCTCGAGCGCGACGCTCAGCATGTACAACTACACGGTGGGTGCCGGCAATTCCGGCACGCTGACCCAGCACACCGCGAGCTGGCAGCAGCCGGTAATCACTGGCCCTGATCGCATTGTGTCCCTGTCCTCGAACGGCATTGACATTCACGCGAACACGCTCTCAAGCGACGGGCGGGTGATCATGCACCTGTCGAACCTCACGCTCGACGTGACCGACTATGGGACCAGTTACTACGGCAACTGGAGCCCGACACCTTATACGCTGGACGTCACCTCGAGCACTCCGAGCGCGAGCACCACCGACCTCACCGTACGGCTCACGCTTGCTCCCGCCGAGGTCGCGCGGATCAACGCCGGTACCTTGCACATCTTCTGGCAGCGCTCTGCCCTTCAGCGGGGTTATGTTACGCCGGTGGCCACCTCTACTCCAGGGGTTTACACCGCGAGTGTGGCGGGTCTGCCGGCGGGGCAGTACGCCATTCGGTTCGAGTATGTTGACACCGACGAGCGCGCGGTCGGCACCTTTTTTCAGCGCTCGGACCTCACCCCAACAGGGACATTCTCGACCGCCGTGGCGAGCTATACCTACACCAACTATTCGTTTGCCGACGCGAGCGCCCTGATCCAAAGCAACTGGCGTTTGAGCAGCGCCGGGGTGTTGACGCACTCGTCGCGGGGCTACTATTTGGGCGACGTCGATGTCCGCCCGTTCAACCCGAGCACCGCGCTTGCGCTGACGACCACGCAGCCGGGCGAGGCGGTGCCCAATATTTGGGCCGGCACGCTCCAGATCAATTGGAGCGTCAGCGGCAGCACCACGCGCAGCTATGTCGTCTTCGACAGTGCCTCGCGCGCGACGATCGGCGCTTATCGCAACACGAAGGACGGTGCGGGTACGGGCGGGGCGATGAGCGCCACGATCGCCACTGCTGGCGGCACGCGAATTTACTTTCGCATCGTCACCGTCGATAGCGCCGGCACGACCACCTGGACCGAAGAGGAATCGATCGCGATTCCCTCGCAACTGACGGGCGTGCAAGTGGTGCCGCAATCAAACGGCATGCTCTTCAAGGCCTACTTCACCGCCGCGCCCCAGGCCGCGAGCGTGCTGCTCTACGACGCGAGCGGCAATGCGCTGGGAACTGCCGCGCTCACACCCAATCCGAACGACTATTTCGGCACGTACATCGCGACGGTGACGGGTTTTGACATAGCTACCTTGCGTTACGCAATCAGCTGGAGCACCAACGGCACAACCGCCACCAGCACTCGCTTGCCGGTTATCAACCCACCGAACGCCACCTACCGCTATCAGAGTTACGCGAGCGGCGCGGCGCCGAGCAATTATTATCAGACGAGTTTCGATGACAGCGCCTTCCGCGCGGGCGAGGGGCCTTTCGGCGATGACATCGATCCTGCGGCACCGCAATTGCGCCCAAGCACGTACTGGGCGCCGGCCACCGAGCTCATTGTGCGCCGGCATGTCACGCTTGCCGCCGGCACGCACGATTTCAAGATCGGCCTGTGGGTGAACAATGATGCCGAGGTCTACGTCAACGGCAACAAGATCACGGGCAGCGCGGTCACGCGTGCCACTATTTATCAAGGCAACGATCTGGGTGTCACCCCGGCCACCTTCACCAGCGATGGCTTCGCCATCGGTGGCGAGAGCACCTTTGGGGGCTGGCTTGAATTCAGCGTGGCCGATAGCATGCTCATCGCCGGCGACAATCTCATCGCCGTTCACGCCCGCGACACTGCGGGCAATGCGCGCCTGGATATCTCCTTATCCGGTTCGAGTGTCGGTACGCAAGCCGCACTTCAGACGTGGCAAATCGACAAGGCCTTCACCGATCCCCACGGCCCGCAGAGCGCGACCCCGGCATGCGACATCATCAATGATCCGGCGGCGATCGGCGGCACGGCGGTGCGCGTCAATGACAACGCCTTGTTGCCCGGGGGGCCAGGCTCGCCGGCCTACCACGAAGAGCTAGACGTGTTGCTCCCGCTCATGCAACCAGGGCGTTATCGGGTCACGCTGCGCATACGCAGCGAAGCCACCCAGAACAAGGTGCTCGGCGCCATTTTTGACTGGAATGATTTTAATAGAAGGGGCGATTCGTGGCGCGGTTCGCCTTTTGCGACCATGGATCTGCGTGGGCTCACCCCTGAGATGGGGTATCAAACCTATAGCATGGAGATCGATAACACCGGCGCTTTGCCTAGCTCTACGACTATGCGCCTCCAATACATCTGGCCGGGCCTGGTGTTGGACAACGTCACAGTCGAGCGCTTGACGCAGACGACCTCGGCGCGCCTGAACGCGGCTGTCAATGTGAGTCTAACGCCGACCGCCGGCCAGGCTGGCGGCTCCTCCGTCATCGCCAGCGGCACGGGCAAGGTGCAAGTCAACTGGAGCGTCAGCGGCAGCACGCAGCAAAGCTACATTGTTTATGACACCGTCTCGCACGCGAGCGACAAGGGCTACCAGCAAAAGAGCGCTATCCAAAACGGGGCGAATCAAAGCTTCTCGGCGAGCATCGGGGAGACTCTAAATGGCGGGCAGACGATGTACTTTCGCGTTGTCACGATCGACAGCGCCGGCAACCGCAGCTGGAGCACGGAGCGATCGTTCACGTTGCCTACGACATTGACCATTGGGCAAGCGGTGGTCCTGAATGCAAGTGGCAAGAGCGGCGCCGCAGTGGGCAACGCCAGTAACCCCGGCATCGTCTTGGGGTTGGGTGAGGATCCAATTCAAGTGAACTGGACGGTGAATGCCGGCACGACCACAAGCTACCTGGTCTACGACACAGGCACGCATGCGGGCAGCACCAACATGCAGGACTACCAACTCAAATCGCGGGAGGTTGAGAACGTCGATGGTTCCAATGGCGCGGCCTCGCTTCACATCGGGGGCGACCTGCCCGCCGGCAGCGACGTGTTCTTCCGGGTCGTGACGCTCGACCGCGCCGGCAACATGGCCTGGAGTACCGAGCACCGGGTGGTGATCCCGGCGCGCTTGAGCGAACTGCGCGTGACCGGCGCGAGCGCCACTTCGGTGACCCTCACCGTGCGCTTCGACAGCACTGTCAGCGCGCCGCGTATTTTGTACGGCACTCCCGGCAATACCACGACGCCGGTCAACTTGACCTCCCCCGTCAATGGCCTCTACACGGTGACACTGAACAATGTGAATCCGGCCGATCTTGCTTACGTGGTCAGCTGGGACGTCATCAACGTCTTGCTCTTTGACCCGGTGACCTATCGCAGCCAGGAGGCGCGGTTCGCAGCGAGCAGCGAGGCAGTGGGCGTCAACGCCACCGCGAGCACCACCACCAGCACAAGCGGCGGGACCACGAGCTATTACGGTCACGTGACGGTCGATGTGCCTAGCGCCTATGCCACGGACTTAAGCAAGGTCTATGCGCGCTGGGTGGACGAGGCGGGCAACACGTTTACCTCCAAGATCGCCGTGGCCGCGGTAACTGGGGGCGTCACGACCTACACCCTCGATTCCTACGCCCTCGCTGCCGGTACCTACGACATCTTGATTCAAGCCGAGAGCGAGCACACGGGCGCCACTGGGGGCTTGGAGACGCTGCTACAGATATCGCGCTACAAGGTGCCAGCGAGCGGTAGCAAGAGTTATCGGGGCGCGAGCTTTACCATGTCGACCAGCGCGAACGGAGACCCCGCAGTCACCATCAACGGCCAGTCCGTCGTCGCCACGCGCCGCGGCCGGCGCGTCATGATCGAGTCGGTGCCACTTGCCCCGGGGGCCAGCGGCACGTACGAGGTGCGCTACAGCGACGGCAGCTATGAGACCGGCGGTACCTTAAGCGTGACCAGCGACGGGCGCGTGCTCTTGAAGCCCGGCGTCTACGTCGGAGCGATCTCGATCGCACCGCTGCTGGAAGACCTGAGCCTGGTGGGCACCGTCGCCGGCAGCATCGGGAGCGAGCGACAGTCGGGTCTGACCCGCGGCTACGTGTTCGAGTACGACTACAACAATCTCAACCAGAAGACCTCCAGCAACGAAGGCGATGGCCTGTGGCGCGATTACGCTCTCGATGCCCACGGTAACGCCGTGCGCACGACGCTGCGGGGTACTGATCGAAACAACCTCAGCTCGATCGTGACCTATGCGACGTTCGACGCGCGCGACCGCCAGAGCGCAAGCTTTGGCGCTCGTGTGACGAACGGCATCACCGGCCTGGACGAACGCCCGGTGGAGCGCTTCGACTACGACGTGCACGATCACCTGACCCAAAAGATCGATGTCAACCGCAACACCTGGAAGTATGAGTACAACGCCCAGGGCAATCTCATCTCTGAGACGAACGCGCTCAACCAGGTCACCAGCCACTACGTGGACGTCTATGGCGAGGAAACAGGCACGCTTTCCAAAAGCGGGAGTCTTGCGCGCCGGTTCTTCGACACGGTCGGGCACCTGGTGCGCGAACAGGTCCCGGTCAGCGTTCAGCAGACTCTGAACACGTCCTACGCCTATGACGCCTTCGGGCGCCTGATCGCAAAAACCGACGGCCGGGGCGTTGCGACCAGCGTCGCCGGCGACTACACCACTCGCTACTACTATGACCAGCGCGACCGTCTGGTGAGCGTTGAGGAAGCGCAAGGCTGGCACCTTGCCAACGATGACGCCGTTATCTACCAGGACGCGCGGCTGTCGTTGAACGAAACTTCCGGTACGACTTATGCGGCCCTCAAGGGACAACTCACCGCCGCGCAGCGCGATGAGTTACTGGCGCTGTATCGCACCACTTATTCCTACGACGGACGCAATCACCGCACCCGCACGGTCAAGCCCATGCAGGCATCTTCCTCAAGCGATCCGCAGCTACGCCAACGAAACGGCGTCGATCAGATCGTCGAGCAGCGCTACGACGAGATGGGACGCATCAGTGAGACGCGCCAGCTTTTGAATGGGGGCTGGGTGGCCAGTACGCGTCGGTACGACATCTACGGCAATCTTGAGATGGAAACCGAGGGTATCCGGATCACGACCGACAATGCAGGCGTCGAGACCTATCACTATGACGACCCGCAGCACCTGTCCGACAAGGCCTACACCCGTCTATACGTTCATGGGCCTTACAGCCGCCTCACGCAAGAAAGTAACGTGAGCAATGACTACGTCGTCCACTATGAATACGATGAATTCGGACGGCTGAAGCACGAGTACAGCGACATCGCCGCGGAGGGTGCGACGGGTGTCAAGTCGATCGATCGGACCTACGACAAGGCCGGTCGCATTTTGGCGGTCACGGATGGCGGCACCGGGCTATCGACCACCTATACGTACACTCTCGCCGGGCAGCGCCATACCGAGACGGTCCGCACACCGCAAAGCAGCTGGACGGTCTATCAACCCCGCAACGCGGACGGAGGTTGGGCCCCTATCACCGCCTATCGCGCCCACGACCGCACCCTCAAATACAGCTACGACGTTCTCGGGCGAATGACGCGCTGGGAGGATGCCGCTACCGTCGAGACGGTCGTCGGCGAAGGGCCAGGGGGCGGTGCGTACAACATTCCGCTGTACCGCGGGACCGGGAAGGCCTTGAACTATCGCTATGACACCGATGGCAATCGCACCGAAGTGTTCACCGACGGCGATCATGTGGGCAGCGATCCGGCCCAACACGGCACCTACAACATCTATCAATACGACAAGGTTGGGCGGGTGACCGCGCTGTTGTGGGGCAATGAAAGCTTTGGCTCGCCCCTCGCGCCCACGCTCAAGAGTTCGTACTTCTATGATGCCGCCGGGAATCTCCTGCTCACGCAAGAGGAAGGCAACGGTTCGGTCGTATCCAAACACGATGCCAACAATCGTGTCGTAAGCAGCGACACCACCGGCCGGGCCGACTGGTTCTCCAGGCGCCAGACCTGGGCCTACGATGGGCACGGCAATGTCGTTGACACCACGACATACGTCGGCGGCACCGACGGCCCGGATCTGCAAACCCCCGCTGGCTACACGCGCTCGACCTACAACGAAGCGGACCGGTTGAAGAGCGCTCAAACTTTCGGGCGCGCCGAGAGAAGCACCCCCGCGTCGCTGCAACAAACCGATTACTCCTACCTGTCCAATCTGCGCACCGAATTGGCGTCCGAGTCCAACAACGCCGACGGCAACTTTGGCTTCCATCACTCCAATCTGTACTCCTACTACGCGGACGGCCGCGAGCGCCGGATCCACGTCACGGGTGGATCGGGCAGCGGTGAGAGCAAGTTCGGCTACGACGCCAACAACAATCGCAGCTTCGTCAATCACGGCCAGGGCGATGGGCAAGATATCGATCAAATCGAAACCTATGTCTCCAATAGCGACGGACAGATCCTCTATAAGAAGGAGCAGACCGGCGACGTCGGCAACTTTGCCTGGACCACTTGGCCGATCACGCGCAGCCGCGAGTATCTCTATGCCAACGGCAATCCGGTCGGCGAGGTCGGGGTGGACCCTGACGGCTCTGCCGTGGAGCTCTTCGATGAAGGCGTCTATAGCCCGCTGCGAACTCTAGGCGCCACCTCCCCCGGCAGCGTCACGAGCTACACCGCGCAGGGCGGAGAGACTGCGCAGATGATCGCCTACACGGTTTATGGCGATGCGTCGCTGTGGTACGTGATCGCCGAGGCCAACGGTTTAAGCGCCGACGAGACGCTGACGCAAGGCCGCGTGTTGATGATCCCGAACACCGTGCGTACGGGCACAGGTAGCGCAGCCGCGCATACGGTCTACAACGAGGGGAATGTCGTTGGCACGCTGCTACCGAATTACAAATCCCCGCCGCCGCCCAAGCCCGACCAGTGCGCGATGGTCACCATGATCATCATCACCGCGGTGTTGGCGGTGGCGGTTTCCGCAGTCACCGCCGGGGCAGGCTCGCCGCTGGGAGCTTTGTTGGTTGGCATCGGCGCGAGCGCTGGGGCTTCGGTGATTCGCCAGGAATCGGCGATGGCGCTGGGATTGCAAAAAGACGGGTTTGATTACACGCAATTAGGCTTCGACACGGCCGTCGGTGGCCTCAACGGCGGCGCAAGCGCGATTGGCACCGCGACCACCGCCGCTCAGTTGGGCTCCGGCGCCTTACGCGCCGGCGGGTCCTTTATTGCGCAGGCCTCGCAAAGGGACGCGAACGGCAATCGATGGAATCTTGAAAATGTGAGCTGGACCGGCGTCGCCAGCGCGGGCGTG
>JBKJOD010000477.1:0-4087 GCA_046593245.1 Phycisphaerales bacterium | reverse complement strand
ATTCTCACCTCCACCGGCGGCATGACCAGCCATGCGGCGGTCGTCGCCCGCGGCTGGGGCAAGTGCTGCGTCGCCGGCGCGGGCGAGGTCCACATCGACGCCAACGCGGGCACCTTTACCGTCAAAGGTAAGACCTACGGCCGCAAGGACACCATCTGCATCGATGGTTCCACCGGCGAGGTTTTTGCCGGCTCGCTGCCGACCGTTGAGCCAAAGCTCAGCGGCGATTTCTCCAAGCTCATGAAGTGGACGGACAAGTACCGGAAGATCGGTATCCGAACCAACGCGGATACCCCCAACGACGCGCAGCGGGCCCGCGATTTCGGCGCCGAGGGCATCGGCCTGACCCGCACCGAGCACATGTTCTTCGAGGGCGATCGCATCAAGAGCATGCGGAAGATGATCCTTGCAGAGACGCTCGCCGCTCGTGAGGCCGCGCTGGCGGAACTGCTGCCGCACCAGCGGAAAGACTTCGTGGGCATCTTCACCGCGATGAAGGGCTTGCCCGTCACGATCCGCCTGATCGATCCGCCGCTGCACGAGTTCCTGCCGCACGATGATAAGAACCAGCAGGAAATGGCCGACGCGACGGGCGTGTCGCTGGAGAAGGTCAAGCAGCGCGTCAGCCAGCTCCACGAGGCGAACCCGATGCTCGGCCACCGCGGCTGCCGCCTGTGTATCACGTATCCCGAGATCCTCGTGATGCAAGTCACGGCGATCGTCGAAGCCGCGATCATCTGCGGCAAGGACAAGATCAAGGCCATGCCCGAGATCATGATCCCGCTGGTGGGCACGAAGAAGGAACTGGCGGTTCTCCGCGAGGAAGTGCAGCACACGATCGACAAGGTCCGCGCCCAGCACGGCTCGCCCAAGCTGGACATCAAGATCGGCACGATGATCGAGGTGCCCCGCGCCGCGATTGTCGCCGACCAGATCGCCGAGGTCGCCGACTTCTTCTCCTTCGGCACCAACGACCTGACGCAGATGACCTTCGGCTTCTCGCGCGACGACATCAACAGTTTCCTGCCCGACTACATGAAGCGAGAGCTGCTCCCGGCCGATCCGTTCCAAACCATCGACCAGGGCGGCGTGGGCGAGCTGGTGAAGTGGGCGATCCAGAAGGGCCGCTCGGTGAACAAGACGCTCAAGATCGGCATCTGCGGCGAGCACGGCGGCGACCCGGCCAGTGTTCACTTCTTCGCCGCGGCGGGGATGGACTACGTCTCCTGCTCTCCGTTCCGTGTGCCGATCGCCCGCTTGGCGGCGGCGCAGGCGGGGATCATGGCGGACAACAAAAAGTAAGCGGTCTTTTTCAATCGGAATCTTCAACGCCCCCGCCCCGTGCGGGGGCGTTTTTTCATGGCCGCTTGAAACGCCCGTCTCCCGTACACTTAAGAAATGCCGACGAATCGACCGAATCTCACGTCCGATGGGAATGCAGCCGCTGGTGGCACGCCGAGCGGCGAGCGCGTCGCCATTCTCGGCATCGGCCAGATGGGCCTCGTCTGCGCGGGCGTGCTGGCCACAAAGCTCGGCGGTGGGAAACCAGCGGTTGCCGACATCGTCATGTGGGGCCACTCGGCCGATGAGGCTGGCGCGCTCCTGCAAGCCCGCAAGAGCGACCGTCTGCCGATGTTCATGCTCCCGGATGCCGTTCGCGTCACGCCCGATCTGAAGAAGGCCGTCGCGGATGCGGACATCATTGTCTCCGCCGTCCCCGTGCAGTTCACGCGCGATGTCTGGAAGAAGGTGCGCGGCCAGGTGAACGCCAGCGCGGGCGTGGTGAGCGTCTCCAAAGGTATCGAGACCGAGACGATGCTGCGTCCGACGCAGTTGATCGCCGAGGCGCTGGGTGATGATCCGGATTCCCGGCCGCGCCCGATCGGCGTGCTGAGCGGGCCGACGATCGCGACTGAGCTGGCGCGCGGGCTGCCCGCGACCATGATCGTGGCGAGCGATGATCCGGAGTTCTCGCGGCGCGTGCAGATGCTCTTCGCCAACTCGTACCTGCGTGTGTATACCAATGACGACCTGATCGGCGTGGAGCTCGCGGGCGCCCTCAAGAACGTCATTGCCATCGCGGCCGGAATCATCGATGGATTGAACGCCGGATACAACGCCAAGAGCGCGCTGCTGGCCCGTGGTCTGGCGGAACTCACGCGGCTGGGCACCGCGATGGGCGCGAGCACGGAAACGTTCTTCGGGCTGGCGGGCGTGGGCGACCTGGCGACGACGTGCTTCTCGCCTGAGGGTCGCAACCGCTCGCTCGGCGAGGCACTCGGGCGTGGGAAGAAGCTCAAGGACTACCTCGCCTCCACGCCGTTCGTGGTCGAGGGCGTGGCGACCAGCAAGGCCGTGATCGACCTTGGCAAGAAGTATCGCGTGGAGATGCCGATCATGGAGACGGTGTACGCCGTGCTGTATGAGAATCTGGACCCAATCGACGGGATCGGGCGGCTGATGAGCCGGGAGCAGAAGCCGGAGAAGGTCGGGTAGTGCGGCGCGGACAATGAGCATCTGGCAAAGTGGGCAATGCGTGTGCTGCGGATTCGTTCAGCGAACTCTGCCACGAAGGGATCTGACTGATGAAGATTCGACTGATTCTGACGGCCGCTGCGTGTACGGCATTGTGTTCGTCCTCCACGATGGGCTGGGACGCCCACGGCCATCGCACCATCGCGATACTCGCTGTGGATGTCATGCAGTCCAAGCTCCCCGCGGATGCGACCAAGGAGGGCGGGCCGCTTGCGTTCGTCGTCGCCGCGTCGGGGCGCACGCAGGTCGGATATCAGGCGGGCGAGCCGGATCGGTATCGCGCCATCCGCTTCGGCCAGCTCAAGCACGAGAACGATCCGGACCACTACATTGATCTGGAAGACCTCGAAGCGTTCGGGCTGACGCTCAGCACAGTGCCGCCGCTGCGGTATGAGTATCTGCGCGTCATGGCCGTTGCCAAGCACGAACACCCGGAAGCGGCCAAGCCATACAGCGAGAAGCGCGACCCGGCCCGCACGCAGGAGTTCCCGGGATATCTGCCGCACGCGATCATGGAGCACTACGGCAAGCTGATCTCCAGTGATCGGCAGATTCGCGTGCTGGAAGCGTTGAATGACCCGAAGCGTGCGGACCAGCTTGCCGCGGCCCGGTCCAACGTGATCTTCGAGATGGGCCAGCTCGCGCACTTTGTGGGCGATGCCGCGCAGCCGCTGCACACCACGCAGCACCACCACGGCTGGGTGGGCAACAACCCCGATGGCTTCACCACCAACAACGGCGTCCACGCATATATCGATGGCACGGTTCCCGGCATCCACGGGCTGAACTACGACACGCTCAAGGGCGTCTGCACGATCGAGCGCACGGTGGACAAGAACGACCCGTGGAACGATGTGCTGGCGCAGATTCAGCGATCCTTCGATCAGGTGCGACCGCTGTATCAGATGCAGAAGTCCGGCGAGATCGAAAAAGAAGCGGGCAAGGCGTGGATCACCGAGCGCTTCTGCGACGGCGCGACGATGCTGGGCACGCTGTACGCTGCTGCGTGGGAGGCATCGGTGATGCAGCCCAAGGACGCGACGGATTTCATCAAGTACGACGAGCAGTCTTCGGGGAAGGTGAACCCGATGGAGAAGGGGAAGAAGCCCGAGGTGCCTGCGCCGGGGGATGCCCCTATTGCGCCAGCCGTGCCGCCCGCTCCGGAGGCAAAGCCCGAAGTGACACCAGTTCCCGCGCCGGCACCAGCACCGGCACCAGCTCCCGCCGAATCGCCCGCTTCCGCCAAGCCATGAGCGTTTCCGGGCGAAACGCAGGATGGCTCGCGCTTCTCACGTGCCGCCCGATCGTGGATGATCGCGGCACCAGAGTCGGAGCGGCACGCATCTATCCAATGAGCGCTCCATTCTTTGGGCCGGTCGTCGCCACCGAACATCGGGAGCGAATCCGCAAGGGCTTCTCACTTCGCAGGGCGATCCGCGAGCGCGGGTGGCCGCGATACCTTGTTCTGGTATGCACAATGATCGGGTTTTGCTTCGGGTCTATCGGATTGTTATTGGTCGGGATACGACTCATCCTTTGGACCCTCTTCCGA
>JBKJOD010000207.1:0-18817 GCA_046593245.1 Phycisphaerales bacterium | reverse complement strand
TGAAGAGAGTGCGTTCGAGCTTGGGGTCAACGGACTGGATGTAGCTCAGGACGCCGCCGAAGTAGGCGGGATCGACGTTGTCGACGACGAACATGCGGGGAAGAGAACGGGAATCGGGATTCGGGATTCGGGATTCGGGTGAAGAAACCGAGTTTGACCCAATTCCCGATTCCCGATTCCCGACCCCCGCTTGCAGGTTGTACGTGGAAGGATTCAGTGCGGACTGAAGGGCGATGTTGCCCAGTGCGCTGCCGCCGATGCCGAGGACGACGAGGTTGTCGAAGCGGTTGTGATTGGCTTTGACGTAGGAGTTGATGGCGGAGAGATGCTCGGAGCGCATGGGGTTGACGTGGAGGTCGCGCCAGCGCTCCCAGTTCTTGCCACGGGTGGAAGAGAGCTTTTTCGTCATCGTGATGATGCCCGCGGCGGCCTCGCCCTTGGGGTCAAGGTGTGCGGGGTCGATGCCGTGGGGGCCGACGCGGTCGGAGAGCATGTTGGCGTAGTCAAGGGTGAGCATGGTGGGAGTGTATCTCAACGAGTTCGGATGTGGGATGTGGGAACGATGGAGCCCAAATGGATGATGCCCGCGGCTCGTAGTTTTCAGCGCTGCTTTTCCATTTGAGTCAGGTGCTGCAATCTCGCGGTGAGTTCGCTCGTTCGTGGGCCGAAGGAGAAACGGACGGGGGGAAAAAGGCGACCGTCATTCACTCTGACGGGTTGATGCAACATCCCGGTTTGCCGCTGAAGCAGCGGCGAACCGGGGCACATATTGCTGGGGCACGTATCGCGATCAGCAGCCAGCGAGCCAGGTGTTCAGGAAATCGAAGATGTCCTGGGCGTTGGTGTCGCCGTTGCCGTTGTAGTCGGCCTCAGGACCGTGGTTGAACCATTGGCTGAGGAAGTCGTAGATGTCGGTGACATCAAGATGTCCGGAGTGGTTGAAGTCGCCGGGGCAGCCGCCGGAGAGGATGGTTTGCGGGCAGGGATTGGGCGAGCAGACACCGACGATCCAAGAGCCGACTGCGGCGGGGCAGAGGGTTTGCGTGATGCGACGGCAGACGCCGGAGTTGCAGCAGGCACCGGGGGTGGCGCAGGTGTTGGGCGTGCAGGTGCCGCCGGGGTTCCAGTCGTGGGCGGCCGCGCCGCAGGCGGATTGCAGGGTGATGGCGCAGGTGCCGGTGATGACGTTGCAGCAGCGACCGGGGAGGATGCAGGGATTCGGCGTGCAGACTCCAGTGGGCGACCATGTGTTGCCGTTCACGCCGCCGGTGCAGCGGGTTTGCGTGCGGCGGATGCAGGTGCCCGCGGCGGTGTCGCAGCAAATGCCGGGCGCGGCGCAGGTGTTGGGCGTGCAGGTGCCGCCGAGGAACCAGTCGTGCGCGGCGACAGTACAAGCGACTTGCGTGGAGATGGCGCAGGTGCCGGTCACGATGTTGCAGCAGCGGCCGGGCGGAGGCGGGCAGGGATTCGGTGAGCAGACGCCCGCGGATTGCCAGGTGTTGCCAGTGCCGCAGCGGGCCTGCGTGCGGCGTATGCAGGTGCCCGCAGCGGTGTTGCAGCACGCACCGGAAATGGGGCAGGTGTTTGGCGTGCAGGTGCCGCCGATGGACCACTCATTGTTTGCGACATTGCACTCGAGCTGCGTGCGAAGGAAGCAGGTGCCGGTAACGAAGTTGCAGCAGCGGCCCGAGGGTTGCGGACAGATGTTGGGATTGCAGGTGCCCGCGAGTGTCCAGGTCGATGAACACGCGGATTGCAGCGAGATGGTGCACGTGCCGGCGGTGGCGCAGCAAGCGCCGGGTTGCGGGCAGATGTTGGGGGAACATGTGCCGCCGGTGGTCCAAGTGCTGCTGCATCCGGATTGCAGGGTGATACTGCACGTGCCTGTCGCGGCACAGCAGCGGCCGGGCTGAGGACAGGTATTTGGTGAGCACACGCCGCTTTGCGTCCATGTGCCGGTACATGCGGACTGCGCGGTGATGACGCAGAGGCCGGATGTGAGGCAGCACGATCCGGGTTGCGGGCAGGTGTTCGGCGAGCAGGTGCCGCCGAGTGTCCAACCGCTGTTGCACGCGGATTGCAACGTCACAGAACAGGCACCTGTGGAGATGCAGCAGCGACCGGGCTGCGGGCAGGGGCTGGGAGAGCAGGTGCCGCCGACGGACCAAACGGCGGCGCAAGCGGATTGCAGTGTTGTGGAGCACGCGCCGGAGGTGGTGCAACATGTTCCGGGCTGCGGGCAGGGATTTGGGGAGCAACTTCCGGCGGAGGTCCATGCTCCATTGCAAGCGGATTGCAGTGTTGCGGAGCACGCGCCGGAGGTGGCACAGCACGTTCCGGGTTGGGGGCAGGGGTTGGGATTGCACACGCCGGCGACCGTCCATGTGCTCGCACAAGACGTCTGAAGTGTGACGGTACATGAACCCGCGGATGTGCAACATGAGCCCGGCTGCGGGCAGGGATTTGGTGAGCAGGCACCGGTCGGAGACCATGTGCCAGTTGAGCAGGCGGCGAGCAACGTGATCGAGCAGGTTCCTGCCGCGACACAGCAGACGCCGGGCTGCGCACAAGGATTGGGAGAACACGTGCCGAGGGTCGTCCATGTGGCACTGCAGCCGGACTGGAAAGTGACCGAGCACGCACCCTGACTGGTGCAGCAGGAACCAGTTTGAGGACAGGGATTCGGCGAGCATGTTTGTGCTAAGTTGAACGTTTGTCCGGTTGGACAGTCCGTGGTGCCTGCGACGCACGCTGCGGTTGCGTTGTCGCAGCACACACCGGTCGGCATGATCGAGACGCTCAGATTGGTGACTCCCACCGTTTCCGTGACCGGAGTGCCAAAGCCCCAGACACCGTTGGAGTATTGCATGAACGAAGCCGACTGCGCGGCGGAATCGCGTATCTCGATGCTCAGCGTGCGGGCGGAGAGATCGGTGGCGGTGTAGCGAAAGCGATACACGTCGATCCAGGTGTGGTTGCCGCCGAAGTAGTTCTGGCCGATCGCAAAAGGAATCGTGGCGACATCTCCGTTGGCGGGAGTGGCAGCAAAGCCGTAGCCGCTCCAGGTGTACGGATTGCCCTCCCCATCGGGGTCCAGGCCTGGAGTCTGGATCAGCGGAGATCCGGTAGCGGAACCGGTGATCAGCCCGATCTCCTGACTGCCTGTGGTGTTGGTGAACGAGCCGCTGGATGTGTTGATGACACCGTTGAAGTTCGGGCTCAGTCCCGCGAGATAGGTGTATTGGGCGGCAAGGCCGCCGCGACCGAGCGTGGAACTGGTGGCGATGGTCGTGGTGTAGGTTCGATCCGCATTGCAGATCAGGCCGCGCGCCAGCGTGCCACGAGAATCTGCTTCGCCGGCAATCACCACGGAGAAGGAGAATGATCCGAGGACGACTCCCATCGCAGGAGCGTTGTAACGCATCTGCACAGCACAATCGAGAACCGCATCCGCCGACGATGTGATCTGAGTCTGGCCGGTGCGCTCCACCACACGGATCTCAACACTCTGAGCGTGCGATGCGCCAGTGAGCGCGAGGAGAGAAAGGACGGCTGTGAGACGACAACGCATGTGAAACTCCTGGAGCAGCGGCGGCTCGCCCCGCTCGGCGCGGCGGACAGCAAGCGTTCACCCGAATGGGGGTATCGACCGTGATCGGAAGAACGCCGCACTTTCACGGGGCCGGGAGTTCCGGATGGTAAATACAGCGCAGCGCAAGAGATGCCGGGTTGAATCCCTACTATTCCGGGCGGTGTTGCCCCGGGAAAGGGGATGCACCTACGAGCTCACCATGCCCGATCCCACTCCCGACAATGCGCCCGCGCCGGACCAGCATCTGGTCACGCAACTGCTGGAGCAGGCCTCCGGCGGGGATTCGCACGCCGCGGCGGAGCTGCTGCCGCTGGTGTATGACGAGCTGCGCCGGCTGGCGCGATCGAAGATGGCCGCGGAGGCGGGGGGCGGCGCGGGGCATACGTTGCAGCCGACGGCACTGGTCCACGAGGCGTATATGCGGCTGCTGGGCGCGGCGGGGAAAGACGTCAAGTGGGATGGGCGGGCGCACTTCTTCGGCGCTGCGGCGCGGGCGATGCGTCGGATATTGATTGAGCGGGCGCGCTCTCGCAACCGGCTGAAGCGCGGTGGGGGACGGGATGGCGTACGCGTGGAACTGGATGAAGCGGCGATCTCGGATGAGTCGCGGTCGGAGGAACTGCTCGCGCTGGATGAGATTCTCGACAAGCTGGAGCGGCACGACAAGCGGAAGGCCGATGTGGTGATGATGCGATACTTCGCTGGGCTTTCGATTGAGGAGACGGCGGCCGCGCTGGGGGTATCGCCCGCGACGGTGAAGAACGACTGGACGTTTGCGCGGGCGTGGCTGAACCACGAGCTATCCAAGGAAAGGCCGGATCGGAAAGAGGCGTGAAGTGTCGGGCGTCAGGTGTGTGCAACGTCGGTACAGGAGCGGAGATGAGTGATTCGATAACGGTCCGGGTTCGTGCGGCATCACGCGAGTACGACGCGGTGATTGGCGAGGGTCTGCTCGCGAGCGCGGCGACGCGCATTGGCGCGGCGTTGGGCGGATCGCGGGCGGTGCATGTGTTTGTTGATGATGGATTGCCGAATCAGTGGTTGGCCGATCTGTCGCGGCGGCTCGATGCGTCGGGGTATCGCGTGACCTCCACGCCGGTGCGAGCGACGGAAGAGGGGAAGTCGCTGCAGGCGTTGTATCACATGGTGCAGGAGATGGCACGGCACAACCTGGAACGCGGTGATGCAGTGATTGCGCTGGGCGGAGGAATTACTGGCGATATGGCGGGATTTGCCGCAGCGAGCTATCGGCGCGGCATCGCTTGGATCAACTGCCCCACGACGCTGCTCTCCATGGTGGATGCGAGCGTCGGTGGGAAGACGGGCGTGAACCTGCGGAACGGCAAGGAGCTTCAGAAGAACATGATCGGCGCATTCTGGCAGCCCGCGTTGGTGCTGGCGGATGTCGCGACGCTGGAGACGCTGACGGAGCGCGATTTTCGCGCGGGGCTGGCCGAGTGCATCAAGCACGCGATGTTGAGTGCGGCGTTTGAGGATGCGGGGCTGATGCAGTGGACGAAGGATCGGCTGCGGCTGATCCTGGAGCGCGACGCGGCGACACTAACGGAACTGATTGCACGGAATGTGGCGATCAAGGCACGAGTGGTCAGTGGAGATGAACGAGAAGAGTCGGCGAACGCTGCATCCGGACGAGCGCTGCTGAATCTCGGGCACACCTTTGGGCACGCGATTGAGACGCTGCCGATGGTCGCTCCGGCGGTGGACAGGTCTCTTGCTCCGCTGCGACATGGCGAGGCGGTCGCGCTCGGGCTGGTCTGTGCATCGCGATGTGCGGAACTCATGAAACTCGTCGGCGATGGGCTGGCTGAGTCCACCAAGCAGATGCTCAAGCACGCCGGGCTGCCGGTGACGGCGCACCATCTGCCGGGGTCGGGGGAGATTGTGGAGCGGATGCGCCACGACAAGAAGGCGGCCGGGGGAAAACTGCGGCTGGTGCTGCCGTGTGGCGAGGGACGGTGTGAAGTGGTCTCCGCTCCAGGGGATGAGGTGCTGTTTGAGGCCATCGATGCGATTCGGGAGTGAGGGGGCAGTGGGGATGGGGCAGTGTGAAGTGGGAAGAGTGCGGCCACTCGAATTGGGGTGTCGGGTTCGCCTAGGTTGGCTCACGAAAACTTGAACTTTCGACCATTGAAGGGTTCGGAGCGGCGCACCCGATAACTCGCGCACGACTTGCGGCCTGCGTTTGCGGGCACGGATGCCCCCGAACTTCTGGCCGCGTTTGGGTATTCGGGAGCGCGCTCGTGCGCACGTACGCGGTAGTCAATCAAAAAGGCGGATGTGGGAAGACCACCACGGCGATCAACCTTGCGGGGGTGTTTGCCGGGAAGGGATATCGCACGCTGCTGGTGGACACGGACCCGCAGGGGCACTGCGCCGCGGGGCTGGCGATTCCCGAGCAGCGGGTGGACCTGCACATCGGCGACGCGATGCTCGCGCCCGATGACAAACCAATCGACCCGCAGCGGATGCTGTGGCGTGTGAGCCGAAATCTTGATCTCGCGCCAAGCACGGTGCGGCTGGCCGCGCTGGAGGCGGCACGCGGAGAGTTCGCGGCGATGGAGGGCGCAGAGAGTCGCTTGAAGAAAGTGCTGTCGCGATTTGATGCGCAATACGACATCTGCCTGATCGACTGCTCTCCGGCGATCGGATTGCTCGCGTTCAACGCTATGGTGGCGGCCGATGAGGTCATCATCCCGGTGGAGACCGGTTTCTTCTCAATGCAAGGCGCGACCAAGCAGATCAATGCGCTGAAGGCGATCGGCAAGCGGCTGGGCGTTGCGCCGAACCATCGGCTGCTGGCGACGATGCACGACTCCACGAGCGTGCTGAGCCGCGACCTGCTGGAAGAGTTGCGCCGGCGATTTGGGGCGCGTGTGATTCCGGTGGTGGTTTCGTTCGACCACGCGCTGCGCGAGGCGGCGAGCTTCGGACAGCCGGTGATCGAGTACGCCCGCGAATCGCAGGGTGCAAAGGACTATGTGCAGCTCGCGGAATGGCTGATCGAGCACACGCTTAAGCCGGGGAAGGCGAGCGTCTCCAGCGACGCGGCGGACACCACGCCGGGCGATGGCGGCGGCACCATCGAGCAGGTGATTTCCGGGTCTGGCGGTGGCGTGGCGACGGAGACACGCACCGTCTCCATCGCGCCAACGCCCGCGCTGAGCCGCGCAGCGGATGTGGCGCAGCGGACCCGCAAGCTGCAACGAGCCGTGGCGATCGCGGAAGCGAAGGTGATGGCGGCGATCGAGCAGCACACGCCGATTTCCATTCCAATCGCTTCGATTTCGCGTGATCCGTTCGCGGTGGCGCCGGTGGCGCTGCCGATCGCGGAAGCTCCCGCGCCACTGGCATCTCCCGCTCCAATGGCCGCAACTCAGGCGATCGAGCCGCAGCGCCGGCTCTTCGGTGTGCAGCTCACTCCGCGTGGCGTGCTGTTCGTGCAACCGCTGACAATCGGGCAGGATGTTGCGATTGCGGGAGAGTTCAACAACTGGACGCCGCTACCGATGCGGGCGAACCCGCTGACGGGAATGCTGGAAGCGACCGTAGCGATCGCGCCCGGATACAGCCAATACCGACTCGTTGTGGACGGGAAATGGATTCCCGATCCGTTCAATCCCATCGTCGTGCCCAACCCATTCGGCGGCTCCAACAGTGTCGTCGTCGTGCCCTTTGGTGGAACCGCCGCATGAGCAATATTCCTCCCTCACATCCCCAGGTCGGCGGCACGATGCGAATCGGGCCGTTCTGGAAGCGTGCATCGGAGATGTCTCCCAATGCGCTCAACCCATCGGGCGATGAGCCGTTTGACGCGCTGACCGATTTGTTTCTCGGCGAGGTTGCCGGGGCTCGAATCCCAGGTGCACCAAAGATGCCAGGGAGCACCGAGCCAGCGCGAGGGACGAAGCACTCACGTCCCCCCACTGCTGCGGCACCACCCGCGCCCAAACCGGGCGACGGACCAGTTCTGCGGCTTGCCGGGACCGACGATGAAGTGGAGTATCAGCTCGCGCCGGCTCCGGTCGTCGCCAACGCGGAAGGGATCACCACGCTCGCCGCCGCGCCGGTGCTGATGCTGGAAGATGATGAGGGTGAGGCGAGAGTGATCGCCAATGTCGTGCCCCCGCCGGCGCGGCACCCGGTGCTGGAACTGCTGGTGCTGGGCAACCTGCCGGTGGTCGCGGGCGCGTGGGCGAGCCAATACGTGCGAGAGATTGCAGAGGCGGCCGGAAAACCAGTCGCGTATCTACGCATGCAGGGGCAGTTCGCATCGCTGGAAGTGATCGGAGCGCTGGCGGATGTTGCGGGCGCGCCGGGGCTGGATGATCTGACGTCGCTGGATGATGCTATTGATGCGGCGGCGGAGATCACGGATCGGTGGATCGTGCGCTGCGATGTGGGACAGGAACCGAGCGTGGTTGCGTGCTCGATCACGCGGGCGGTGACGATTCTGACCGGTGGCGACCAAACCGCACGCGAGGCGTGCAAGGTTGCGCTCACGGGGCTGGCAGAACGTTTGTCCGAACCGAGCAAGAGCGGCCCGATGGTGCGGCTGGCTGTGATGGGAGGGCAACACTCTGGCGCGGGTGCGGAACTTGCTGCGATGGCATCGACGGCACTCTCCCGGCCGGTGGCGGCTGTTTCATGTGCAGGTAAGATTGGTGGGGTTCGCCCGCCGCACGCGCTGTTCAACGGATCAACCGAACTCACGCTGAAGACGATTCTCGCGGGTGTGGAACGGGCGTTGGTCGCGGAGCCGGTGGGTGCGGACGTGTTCGCGCGGGCTGAGGTGGCCGCGGCCACGGTGCCGGTGGTTCGTGTGACACCCGCCATTGAACAAGTTGCAGCTGAAGTTGAATTCGCACCATCGCAAGAGACACGGGCGGGACGCCCGGGCCACGAAGAAATCGCGGAGGTTGCGCTGCCGGAGCCGACACCGACGACTGCGGAGATTGCCGCAGGGCACGCGCCGCGGCAGGAGATGCCCCGCACGGTCGCGACATCCATGTCGGTTTCCGAGCCTGTCGGACCCGCGGCGATGCCCGCGGTGCAGATGTGGTCGAATGTCCCTTCGCCGTCGCGCGAAGTGCCTCCCAAGCCCCCGGTGGTGTTTGCCGAGGATGGCACACTCGCTTCGCATCTTGTCGATTTGCAATCCACCGCGCTGCGCTGCCCGTATGCGAGCGGTATTGAGGTGGCGATTGACGGAGCGGGGCGGCTGCATCTGCTCGCGCGGTCCAAGTCCGAGAGTGCAGAGGAATCGACGCTTGCCGCGCTGCTCATCGCGTCTTCATGGGCGGAGCAGCACTCGGGGCTGTTGGCATCGTCGCTGGGCAAGGTGAGCAGTGTCGCCCGTCCGACGCTGCACCTTTTCACGGACAAGCCCAAGCACTCGCGCCGGTTGCTGGAGACAAACCTGCGAGTCCACCTGCTGGCGGAAGTGCATGTAGGAGCGGAGCGGGCCTGGTATTGCACGGATCTGAACTGAACTCGTCGATCGCGAAAGAAATGAGAAAGGCCCGGACAGTGCGTCCGGGCCTTTTGTAGTTGTGGCACGAGAATGCCCGGGCTTGCGCCCGGGCCTCTGTTTGGGGTCAGGCGGAGGCCTTGCGGTTCACGCGGAGATCGGCCAAGCGGCGGGGCTTGAGGACATCGCCCTCGTCGATGACGAACTCGGTACCGGCGTGCTCGCCCTCGGGGAGGTCGTACATCAGCCCGATCATCATTTCTTCCAGCACAGCGCGAAGCGCACGGGCGCCGGTGTCGCGTTTCAGGGCCTTCTCGGCGATCGCCCGAAGCGCGGCATCGGTGAAGCGGAGCTTGGCCCGCTCGAGGTTGAACATGTGCTGGTACTGCCGGATCAACGCGTTCTTGGGCTCGGTCAGGATGTTGATCATCGCCTCGACCGTGAGCGGCATGAGCGGCGCGAGGATCGGCAAGCGACCCACGAACTCGGGGATCATGCCGAACTCGATCAGGTCATCGGGGATCACCTGCGAGAGCACCATCTCGCGGTCGCGCTCCACCATGGACACGCTGCTCGCCTCGACGTTGAAGCCGATGCGCTTGCGGCCGATGCGGCGGCGGATGATGTCCTCGATGCCCACGAAGGTGCCGCCGCAGATGAAGAGGATGTGCGAGGTATCGACGTGGATGTACTGCTGCTCGGGGTGCTTGCGCCCGCCCTGGGGCGGAACGTTGGCGACGGTGCCTTCGAGCATCTTCAGGAGGGACTGCTGCACGCCCTCGCCAGAGACATCGCGAGTGATGCTGACGTTGTGGTTGGTCTTGCCGATCTTGTCGATCTCGTCGATGTAGATGATGCCGCGCTGCGCGGCCTCGACATCAAAGTCCGCGTTCTGCAGCAGCTTGAGGAGCAGGTTCTCCACATCCTCGCCGACGTAGCCGGCCTCGGTGAGCGTGGTCGCATCGCCGATGGCAAAGGGAACATTCAGGATCTTTGCGAGCGTACGGGCAAGCAGTGTTTTGCCCGAGCCGGTAGGACCCATGAGCAGGATGTTGCTCTTGTCGAGTTCCACATCGTTGGCTTCCTTGTCAACGTGCAGCAGGCGCTTGTAGTGGTTGTGAACGGCGACCGAGAGCGCCTTCTTGGCCATGTCCTGGCCGATGACGTACTGATCCAGAAACTCCTTCATGGTCCGCGGCGAGGGGACCGTGGTGAACATGGAGCTTGCAGAGGAGACCTTGCGCTTCTCCTGCTTAAAGATGTTCTGGCAGAGGTCGGTGCAGTTGGAGCAGATGTACACATCGCCCGGGCCTTCGACCATCGGGCCGACGTCGCGGCTGGTCTTGCCGCAGAATGAGCAGGTGGTGATCTTGCGCCCACGGAAGCCGGAGCCGCCGTTTCCCTGCCCACCTTGGCCGCCCTGGCCTCCGTTTGCGTTGCCTTGGTTTGTGTCGTTCCGGTTTGGGGGAATGGCCATTGAGCCGTCCTTGTGTGCTCTTGGGAACAGATCCGTCGTGGGCCCAGTGCGGCCAAGAGCGAGGTGGTGAACAGTGCGTGGGGTGTATCGGCGGAACGGGCGGTCGGCTGGAGCGAAGTCCCCACAAAGGGGCGTGTCATTTGGCCGCGGTGGGCCGCGAACACGCGGGAAACAAGGTACAAGCCGGTGCTTCGGTCGTCGGAGGATTCTACTCCGCGAGGTGGCCGGTGCAGCGGCGAGAGCTGCTCAGAATTTCGAGCGGAACGTCCGTAACGGTTATTCGGGTTTGGGTGGCACCGGCAAGGGCTGGCCAGTCAGGTCGTAACCGGGCGGGGCGTGGAGCTCCCCGGTTTCAGGACGTAACGGCGCGCCGGAAGGTCGATCGACTTCATCGAACGGAGCACCGATTTTGGAGACCGGACGCTTTGTCGGGCGTTTGGGGTCGGGAAGCTCGAAGAGGCCTCCGGCGCGTTTGGTGTCCAGTACGTGAGACATACGTGATGCCATGGACTTCCGCGTCTGCTCGTACTCCTCCGTGGAAATCTCGCCGCGGGCGTGAGCGTCACGCAGGTGGTCCATGAGCGATCCGCGAACATCCATGGCGGACTGCTTGTCGAACATTTTTTTGCGGAGAAGCACCAAGAGCATTCCACCAATCACGGCGCACGCGATAAGTACGCCGACCCAGATCAGCACGCCCGTGGGCACCGGCTTGGCCGTTTGGGCCAAGAGAAAGTTGGGGTGTGGAAGGGTGAGAGCGGTCATGGCAGAGAATGCGGGTGCACGTTGACGCTTTTAGAATCCGAGAGAATATCCACGGGACTCACCCATGCCCGCACCAAACTCGATCATCCCGGCGTGTGGTTGAGTCAACCGCCGGTGACAATGGCCTCGCGGATCGGGGCGAGAAGTTTCGGCACAACGACCGAATCCAATAGTGCTTCGCCGCGGGTCGTGAGATCAGAGAAAACGGTGCCCAACTCGCCAACATCTGTGAATGAGCCGTATTTCCGGACGATCAAATAGACGCTGATGGGCTCCTCTCTGCCATCGAGGCCGGAGCCAGAGGCTCCCCCACTGCCGCCCCCTGCACCACTCGAGCGTGCTCCACGTTGCGCGCCGCCGGGGGATCGCGTTTTGATCTCAAAGTGCGCCTGCACTTCGCCATCATCGCTCAGGGTAACGCCGATCAACGGCTGGCAATCCACGATTCGATGCTCGTGCTTGGACTTGGCATCCATGCCATCAATCATCGCGGCCAGCGGCGAGCCGCCATAGAGAGCGTTGAACACGATGCCGTCGTGGTTTCCCTGAGCCATCAAGTCAAAGCCGTACAGCACTTCGAGATGGTCGATGTCCAGCGGACTGATGTCCAGGAAGTACGGCGCGGATTCGAGCACCAGCTTGTGCAAGCGGCAGCCATGCTCGGCGCTTTCGGGATTAACACTCCCGGAGCGCACGCTCGTTTTCCGAACCGCGACCCACTGCTGCGTCGCGCCGGTGGAATCAGCACCGTCGGGGCGAGACTCGAGCGCGAGTTCATCGGTGTACCGCTTGAAACGATCCATCTGCGGCTGGTCTTTGCGGACACGATCAAAGAGCGACAGCACGGTGTCGCGGCGCATCGACAGATCCATTTTCAGGTTCAGCCGCTGATTGATGTAAAAATCGGCGGCAATGGCCGAGTACTCGTTGCGCATTGGGACTCGCTCTCGTCCACATCCTGTGGACGAGAGCATGATACAGCCCAGACGTGCTGTCGGTTCATGTCGGCGAAGATGCGGGGGCCGCGGTGAGCAGTTCCAGCACATGCGAAGTGCTTGCGAGGTTCGGAACCACGAACGTCGCGCCAGCGGCAGAGAGTTCGGTTTCACTGAATCGCCCGGTCGCCACCCCGATGCAGCGGCAGCCATTGACGAGCGCGCATCGCACATCATGCGGAGTGTCGCCGATGATGGTCACGTGAGCGGGAGGTACACGCACGCCGGTGTGCGCCAGGTAGCGAGTCATCGCGACCGGCGGAAGATGATCGCGGGCGGGCGGATCGTGCGGCGACTCATCGCCCCACGCGGAGACGGGAAACCATGAGGGATTCAGGCCGCAGGCGTGGAGCTTGAGGGAACCAGACTCCCGAAAGTTGCCGGTAAGAATCCCCAGCTCGTGCGACTGCGCCGAGCGGAGGGCATCCACAAGGGCACCGACACCCGGGAGCGGGCGAGCGGTCGTCGATGCGGCCAGCCGCTTCTGCAGATAGCCGTAGTACACGGCCCGAAAGTGCTTCTCGACCTCCGCCGTCCGCTGAACGCCATTGAGCGCGAACAACTCGCGGAAGATGAGCGGGTCCAGCCGCCCGGCAAAGTCGATGCCATCGGATGTGAACGCAGGGCCGAAGAGTTCGCGTCCCGCGTCCGCCATAGCCGTCATGCCTGCGCCGTCGGTCTTGAGCAATGTGGCGTCGATGTCAAAGAGGATGAGCGGTCGCAACGTGAGCTCCGGATTGTGAGAAGGGGCTGGAGATTGGGGATTTGGGGGCTATTTAGTGGGTGATTTCGAAGCGGCGTTCGCCGGACAGCTCATCGATTGGGGAGGTATCTTCGCTTTGGATGTTGCGGCCCATCGAGCTGCGCAGGTCAGACAGCGCACTCCGAACGGCCTCATCTGCCCCCTGCAACTCGAGAAGCACAGTTTCATCCGGCTCGTTTCGCACCCAGCCGGTGACAGGGAAGCGCGACATGATGGAACGAGCGGTGACTCGGAAGCCGACACCCTGCACCCGACCGGCATATAGGACCCGCAGCCGCATGTGCGGATGGTAGAGGAATGGAGTGGTTCCAATGTGGTGAATCCGCACCAGTTTCGGCATGAAAATTGCTCTCACAGCAAAGTTGCCCATTTTCCCCAAGTCGTTTGACCATCATGCGTTGCGTGCTAGTCTTGATCTGAGACCTGAGCGGCCTCCTTGTTGGTCCCAAGTGTCCTGGCTTCTGCCTTATGGACCGGGACAAACTCTCGCCGGACATCCGCTCAAGCCCCCGTGTCCACGCCTTGTTGCGTTGGCCCAATCGTTCGGGACTCCGGTTCTTGCCGGTGGTGTCGGTTCAGCAGTTGTAGCTCGAAGATCTCGTGGCGGTTCCTCCTCAAAGAGTGTGCAGGCGATTCATTTTTTCACGCGCCCGCCTTGCCGGCGTGCGATTGGATTCGTGAAGGGTTGATCGGGATTTCCGGCCGCGCGAACGCGTCGGGGGTTCTGGTCGCGGCGTGAATGGGGCACCATGCAGGTGATGCAGGGTCATATGTCCGGACAGACCGACGATCGCCAGCGCGTCATAGACGCGACGGACATCGTCCGGCTCATCGGCGATCATCTGGCCATAAAGCCGAAGGGACGCGAGTTCGTTTCGCTCTGCCCGTTTCACGATGACCACAAGCCGTCGATGAACATCGTGCCGCACAAGCAGATTTATCACTGCTTCTCCTGCGGCGCGGGCGGCAACGCGATCAGCTTCGTGATGAACTACCACAAGATGGGGTTCGGCGAGGCCCTGAAGTATCTCGCGGAGCGCGCGGGGATCACACTCACGCCGTGGAAGCCGAAGCGATCTGCGAGTTTCTCGCAGAGCAGCGGGGCGGATGGGGCAGGCGATGGCAGCGAGCAGGGTGAGTATGAGTCCGACGACTCCACATCGCGTGCGGCGATGCTTGGGGCATCCGGCACGGCGCAGGGATTCTTTCGTGCGATTCTGGACCACGAGTCGCACGGCGCGGCGGCGCGGGCGATCCTGGAGAATCGCGGCGTCACCGCGGAAATGATCGAACTGTTCGGAATCGGGGCCGCGCCGGATCGGTGGGATGGGCTGGTTCTCACGATCCAGAAGAAGAGTTTGTCATTCGACCCGTACCGCGCGACAGGACTGGTGAAAGTCCGCGAGAACGGCGGCGGGTTCTACGACGGATTTCGCAATCGCGTGATGTTCCCGATTCAGGATCAGATCGGTCGCATCATCGGCTTCGGCGGGCGGCGCATCAACGATGAGGACGAGCCGAAGTACATCAACTCGGCGGAGTCGGCGATCTTTGATAAGTCCACAACCCTCTACGGGCTGCATCAGGCGGCGCAGGAGATTCGCAAGACGCGGGTTGCGATCATCACCGAGGGGTACATGGACACCATCGCCTGCCACCAGGCGGGGGTGAAGAACGCTGTGGCGACACTGGGCACGGCGATGACGGCGGGAAACGCGAAGGTGCTGCGACGGCTCTGCGACACGGTCGTCCTGCTGTTTGACGGCGACACCGCTGGGCAGAAGGCGGCGGAGCGCGCAGTGGAGATCTTCTTCGCCGAGCCGGTGGATGTGCGGATCGCCGCGCTTTCGACCCACACGGACGCGAAAGACCCGGATGAACTGCTCAAGCGTGAGGGCGGGCGGGAAGTGTTTGATCGCGTGATCGCCGCGGCAACTGATCCGCTGGAACTGCTGTTTGCACGGGTGCGGTCTCAAGTAGGAGCCAGCGGCCTCTCGGCCCGGGCTCGCATCGTGGAAGACTTCATCGCGCGTCTGGTGGACTTGGGCCTGGAACGGGTGGACAAGATTCGCTACCAGCTCATCCTCAAGCGGCTCTCGCAGATTACAGATGTGGATTGGGAGACGATCGCCTCGCTCATTGCGCAGCGACGGGCCCGCGTACGCCCGGCTGGGATGATCGCTGGCGGTACGACGGCCAATGTGCAAGTAGAACGCAAGCCGGTTGGGGCGGGTGAGATTCTCCTGGGTTGTATCCTGAACGATCCCGCGCTTCCCACATCGCTCGTGGAAGATGACTGGGAACTCATTGAGCCCGAGTCTTTCGAGGATGCGGATGTGCGTCAGGTGGCGGCAACGATCTCCGGGCTGATTATCGATGAGACATCCCCTTCGCTCGCGGCGGTGCTTGCGGCGACGGAGGATTCCGGCGTGCAGCGTGCCGCGACGCAGCTCTCGGCCCAGGTCGATCGCATGACCAACGAGACGCCCGAGGGTTTGGCGCGGCTCTGGAACGATCGACTCAAAGACGCACGCGCGGCCCGATCACGGGCCATTTCGAGTGGGTCCAGCGCGGCCGCCACAGGTGCGGGCGGTGATTCCGGCGAGGAATCGCTGACGCAGCGCATCGAACGATTGCGGTCGCTGCGATCACGCCACGGAGATGATCCGCGGGCGATTCCAAAACCCGGAAGCTAGTGCGGGGATTGGCTAGAGAAGCAGGTTCGGACGGAAAGGGTGGTGGGGTGGGCGGCAATGACTGCCGCGGCGTACGGACGGCCACGTTCTGTGGCGTGAGTGACGGACGTGTGTGCTCCCGGGCGGGCACTCAACTGCAGGAGGCATTTGTGATTCTTGATCTTCACCCAGCGCTCTCTGACCTGATTGATGTGAGCACGCGGCGCGGCTGGTTGAGCTACGAGGAGCTCAACAACACGCTTCCGGATGAATGGGTCGATTCCGATCGTCTGCACGAGCTGCTGGTCTACATCGACCAGCTCGGCGTCGAGCTCATCGACGAGATGGAGTACAAGGCCCGCTCCTGGCGGGACGCGAAGAAGCCATCGGATGCGCTCGCAAACGCAACGCCCACCGTTGCCGGCAAGCCAAGCCGCGCCATGAGCGTGGCTGGCGGTGATCGCTCGCACGCCGCGATCTGGGCCAAGGCCTCCGGGCTTTCGGTGGATGTCAAAGGCGAAGAGGAACCCTGCGACGAAGAGGATGCGCTGCTGCGAAAGGAGATCGACGAGGCCATCACCGAGAGCGCGAGCAAACGCATCGACGACCCGGTACGCATGTACCTCACGCAGATGGGCGATATTCCGCTGCTGACCCGTGAAGAAGAGATTCGCCTGGCCAAGAAGATCGAGACCACTCGGATGATCTTCCGCCGGCGCTGTTTGGAGAGCGACTACGTGCTGATGCAGGCAGCGGCGATGCTGCGCCAGGTGGATGCGGGAACGCTCCCCTTTGATCGCACGATGCGGATCTCCACCGCCGAGGAAAACGCCAAGGAGAAAATCTCCCGGCGCATTCCGTACAACCTGAACACGCTGGACAAACTCCTGGCACTGAACAAAGTGGACTGGGAGGCGATCATGAACGCTCGGCGTTCCGGCGACACGGATGTGGAGCAGGAGTTGCAGCTTCGCATCTCCACGCGCCGTCGCAAGATGGCAACGCTTTGCGAGGAACTGAGCTTGCGCACGGGCAAGATCATCCCGCTGTTCAAGAAGCTGCGCTCCATTGCCAAGAAGATGAACGAGCTCGCCTCGGATCTTCGTCGCGCGGAGCGCTTCCCCAAGAAGTTCGAGCTCGACGATGTCGCCGTCATGCAGGAGGAACTCGGCGGGCTGCGGAACCTCGTGCTGGAAGAGCCCGAGGACCTCGCCCGGCGCGTTCGCGATGTCGCGACGGTGTTCTGGGAATACGAACAGGCCAAACGCGATCTTTCGGGTGGCAATCTTCGATTGGTGGTCTCGATTGCCAAGAAGTATCGCAACCGCGGGCTCTCGTTCCTGGATGTGATCCAGGAGGGCAACACGGGCCTGATGCGTGCCGTGGACAAATACGAATACAAACGCGGCTACAAGTTCAGCACCTACGCCACGTGGTGGATTCGTCAGGCCATCACCCGTGCCATCGCGGATCACGCGCGGACGATCCGTATCCCCGTGCACATGATCGAGACGATGACGCGGCTGCGGAACATCCAGAAGCTCATGCTGCAAGAACACGGCGTAGAGCCCACCATCGAGGAGCTTGCCGAGCGCGCGGGCATGAGCGTGACGGACACCCGCCGCGTGATGAAGATCAGCAAGCACCCCGTGTCCCTGGACAAGCCGGTCGGTGACGATTCGGACAGCAGCATCAGCGATTTTCTGGAAGACACACGCACGGAATCACCCGCGGGCACGGCGACCCAGGACATGCTCAAGCAGCGCATCGAGCTGGTTCTCAAGTCGCTCACGTATCGAGAGCGCGAGATCATCAAGCTGCGCTACGGCATCGGCGACGGATATACCTACACACTCGAAGAGGTCGGTCGCATCTTCAAGGTCACGCGCGAGCGTGTCCGGCAGGTTGAGGCCAAGGCACTCAAGAAGCTCCAGCATCCCGTGCGGGCACGAAAACTCGCCGGGTTCATCGACAACGTTCCGGAAAACGGACGCATTCCCGCTGCTGCACTCCGCGAGTAGTCCATCGGTCAACGGCCATTCGCTCAGCCCAGCAGGTTGTATTTCACAATGCACCACACCGCCCACGCGCCGTCGCTTGGGCGGATTTTTTTCCCCTGCTCGTACGTTCGTCCGCTATACGAAACACCCACCTCGAACACGCGGCACTGCATCCGCGCGACCCGCGCCGTCAGTTCCGGCTCCACACCGAATCCACGCTCCTCAATCGTGAGTTTCTTCGCCACCTCACTTGTGAACACCTTGTAGCAGCACTCAATGTCGGTCAGGTTCAGGTTGGTCATCGCGTTAGAAAAGGCCGTGATCGCGCGGTTTGCCACCGCGTGCCAATAGTACAGCACGCGATGTGCCTCGCCACCAATAAACCGCGAACCGAACACCACGTCCGCTCGACCATCCAGCATTGGCGCGAGCAATCGTGGATACTCCGCGGGGTCATACTCCAGATCGGCATCCTGAATCAGCAGGATGTCTCCCGTGGCGGCGGCGAAACCCGTGCGAATCGCCGCGCCCTTGCCCTGATTGCGATCGTGTCGGATCGTTCGCACTCGCGGGGAGTTTGCGGCGGCGAGCCGCTCGGCGATCTCAAACGATCCATCTGTCGAGTGATCATCAACAAGCACGACCTCTCGCTCATGTTCCCCAAGCGGCGCGGCGAGCACTCGCCGGAGAATCTCCTCCAGGGTCGCCCGCTCGTTGAACACCGGAATGACAATCGAAACAAGCATCTGGGATGGTAGTGCGGAGTGCTGAGTCCGGAGTGCTGAGTCAGAGGAAACGCACGGCTCCAGCGGCCTCCCCTTTTACACTCAGCCCCCTGCACTCCGCACTACTATTCCTCATGCCCACTCTCGACTACGAAAAACTCGGCGTCTTCTATCTCGGCAAGTCCTATGACTTGCCCAAGCGCACACGCACGAAGGACTACGTGCTATACGACTCCAAGGACCTGGTCACCCACGCCGTCTGCGTCGGCATGACCGGCAGCGGAAAGACGGGGCTGTGTCTTGGCATTCTCGAAGAAGCGGCGATCGACGGCATTCC
>JBKJOD010000015.1:0-15422 GCA_046593245.1 Phycisphaerales bacterium | reverse complement strand
TCCAAGATCACGGTCGCGTCGATGTTTGCGATCACGTAGCCCGCCTGCTCAACTCGACGCGCGGCCTCGTGCAGGAAGTCGGCGGAATCGCGCCCGTGGTTTTCCGGCGCGTTGTCGGGAAACATCTGTCCGATGTCGGGTAAGCCCAGCGCGCCCATGAGGGCATCCACCACGGCGTGATAGAGGACATCACCATCGGAGTGGGCGATTGGGCCGCGCTCGAACTCGAGCGTGACACCTCCGATGACCAGCGGCCGACCGACTCCCGCGGGCGGGCGGGGCTCCAGCCGGTGCAGGTCATATCCGTGGCCCACGCGCATCGAACCAAGCTCGAACACCATGCACGATCCTCCAAGTCCTTGACCTAGCCACGACTAGCACCCGAAACTGGGTGGTAAACTAAAGGGTGAGCGATTCGATTCAGGGTTCAGTCAGGCCCTGATTCAAGGATGGACGATACTCTCCCGGCTCGCCGCCCGCGAACAGAGGGGTGGTGGAAGTCATAGGTCACTACAACGACTCGAACCGGAGCCCGCATGTCCATTCTTCGCCGCGTCAAGTGTGTTCCCCTGCTGGGCCTGTTGCTGCTGACGGGGTGCTATACCGAGGGTGGGCCGGGGTTCAACATTGACCAGCACGTGTATGTGAGCCGCCCGTGGCAACCGTGGTCGGTGACGCTGCGCGACACGCGCACGGGCCAGGAGTTCTGGTCGATGGATGTTCCGGTCGGCAAGAAGCTGATCGTTTCGTTCTCTGAAAATACCGGCTCGAATGACAAATACACGCCGGACGTGATGAAGTGGGCGCTGGTGGATGAGGATCGCGAGACGTTCGTGTCGATCACCAACTCGCTGCCATGTCCGCCGGCAAACAGTCGGCGCTTGGAGCCCGCGCTGCGAACGACGCCGGAGCTGCCGGAGAACATGGTGACGGTGACAAAGGGCACGCTGCCGCCGGCGAAGGTGCAGACCGTACGTCCGCCCTCGGTGACGATGCCGCCCCAGCAGAAACCGGAAGCCCCGATGGACGAGTCGAAGCCCTGAGCTATTGATATCGCGCCGGTGTTGCGCGACAACCGCCCACGAAACGAACGCGGAATGAAAGCCGTCGCGCGATCCCGCCCGTTTGGGTGTGGTGTGTTATTTATTCTCGGACGGATAACCGACAGCGGACCTCGACAGGGTTTTCCGGGCTGATACGTTGACGCCATGGTCCGGTCACAATCTGTTGAGGGCGCGTGCAGGGATCGCACGAGCCGGACGCGGCGGAGCCGAGTGTGTGGCGGTGTCGTGGGCAGGGCGGGTGTGTGGGAGCGTGGATTCACGCTCATCGAGTTGCTGGTGGTGCTCGGGATCATCCTGATCCTGATCTCGCTGCTGCTGCCGGGGCTGCGCGGCGCGCGGGAGGCGGCGCGGACAACGATTTGCCTGAGCAATCAGAAACAGATCGCCTCGGCGATGGCGACATATGCAAACTCCAGCAAGGAGTTTGTGCCGCGCGAGGGAACGGATGTGGTGGAGGCACAGAACGAGGTGCAGCGCCGGTCGCGCATCTGTTGGCCGGTGGCGCTGCGGCCGTTTCTGGATGATCGCGTGTCGGTGAATGAGGATCCGAACGATCTGTTTGCCAATGCGCCGTACTACAGCGATCCGTCGCGGCCGCGCGATGGACACAAGGTCCACTATGTGGTGAACGCGATGCCGATGGTGGAGCGCGGCGTGGTGGATGTGGAGGCGCGAAACTACTACTGGCATCGACGGGGGCCGGAGCCGCTGTCGCGGCTGCAGCACCCGTCTGGAACGTTGTATATGACGGAGTTCTCGGACGATGCCGATTCGGTGGTGTGGAACCAGTTGCAGGGCAGGTCGCAAGAGGACCTGGTCTGGTCGCAGCCGTATGACATCTGGGATGTGCTGCATCTGACGCGGCAATCCAGCCAGTATCGGATCGCGGGAAATCGTCACTCCGGGGCTGGAAACGCGACGTTTCTGGATGGGCATGCGCTCACGATGAAGCGCGTGGATCTGGAGAATGTGGACACCTGGGATGATCGGGATTACGGGATTCGGGACGAAAAGCCGAACTGGGCGCGGTAGTGACTGTAAAATCAGGTGCCGGTGCGGCTGGAACGCGCGCGTGTCGCGTTGCTGCTGTCTGCCGGTTGCCTGATGGGAACACCGCGAATGCGATATTTCGGGATGCGATGTGTGGTGAGTGTGTGGGTGGTCGCGGGAGCGATGCTGCCGGGCGGCCGCGCGATCGCGCAGGGAGGTGCGCAGCCGGGAGTGCCGGTGGTGGTGCCGCCGCAGCAACTGCATCCGGTTGGGTCGCCCAAGCAGGCGATCCCTCCGCTGCCGCCAAAGCCGAAGGAGCCGGCCTCGCCGCTGGATGGAGCGGGGGATGTGCGCGTGATGATCGAGAGTGCCAAGCAGCGCGCGGCGACGCGCGGCGTGCGGGTGCTGACGGTCTGGGCGTCGGGGCCGAAGGAGGAAATGACGCGGCTGTTCGTGGAAATGATGGAGACCAACGACATGCGACGACTGCTTGGCATGGAGTTTGAGACGGTGTGGGCGGAGTGCGGGAAGAGCGAGCGTGGCGCGACGAACCGGGAGATTGCCAAGTCGCTGGATGTTGAGGTGAAAGAGGGTGATCCGCACGCGATGCTCGTGGTGCTGGATGCCGATGGCAAGGTGCTTGGCAAGAGAAGCGCGGAAGAAATACTGGGTATCAAGAGCGTTGAAGAGCTGAACGGTGAGCAGCGCGGGCGCGCGTATAGCGTGCTCAAGTTGCAGGATTTCCTGAATCCGCTGAAGGCACCGGCACCGGTAGCGAAAGATTTATTCAACGGCGCACTGGCGCGAGCGAAGGAGAGCAAGCGGGCGGTGCTGGTGACCTTCGGCGAGTTTGGCGATGAGTGGTCTGTCGCGTTCTCGAAGTGGCTGGCGCAGCCGGAAGTCGCGAAGGCGATCGGGGCGTACGCGGTCGTCGCGCCGATCGAACTGCTTCGCGATAAGAAGGGTACAGATTTGATGGTGGAACTGGGCGGTGTGGGGGTGCAGTCGCTGCCGTGGTTTGTGTTTGTCGGCGCGGATGGAAAACCGATCGCTGCGAGCCAGAGCGAGAAGGCGGCCAACATCGGGTTTCCGACCGATGATGGGGAAATCGGGGTGTTTCTTGGGATGTTGAAGCAGGCCGCGCCGGGGCTCAAGGAGGGGGATTCTGCGGCGATTCGGGCCTCTTTAGTCGAACACAGGTCGGGGAAGAAGTAAGAACTGGGTGGTCCGAAAGCGGCGCTGGGGCTGGCCCGGGTGATGTTTTGCGCTGCGGAGTTTGTCTGCAGAGGGCGCGTTTGCCGGGACCGTTCGGTTTGGGAGTTCGAGTTCCGTGGAGCGGACCTGGAGCGGGATGGCTCCATATGATTTCTGTTCGCGGACTGTTGATGGGCCGCATTGCTCGGGCGGGCGGAAACGCGATAGAAAACCTTTGCCAGGGAAGTGTGACGATGAAGATGTCCAACTCGATCGTGTGGGGACTGATGGGATGTATGGCCACTTGTTCGCCCATGCTGGCGCAACAGGCGGCGCCCGCGGCGGCTCAGCCGATTCCGGCGGCGCAACCCGCGGCCCAGCCGGCCGCTCCCGCCGCGCCTCCGACGGAGGAGGCGACTTGCCTCGGGCCGCACGGTGAAAAGCACACGTTTCCGCTCAAGGTGTACGACGAGAACGCGGACGGATTCAAGACGATTCAGGATGCGCTCGCGCAGGCGAAGGAGGAGAACAAGCGCGTGCTGGTGATGTGGGGGGAGAACTGGTGTCAGTTCTGCCTGTTCCTGGAGGATGTGCTCAAGAATGACACGGGCGTGGCCCCGATCGTGAAGAGTGATTATGTGTGGGTTCGTGTGGACTTTGGCAAGGGCTTTTCCAAGGGGATCATCAAGCATCAGGCACTTGCGGATTCCTATGGCGTGGAGCAGCTCAAGACACGCAAGGCAACCGGGCAGGGAATGGGCGCGCCGGCGCTGTGCATCATCGATCCGCTCACCGGGCAGACCGTCGGGCCGATGGACCCGGTGCGCGAGTGCCCGGCGGGCGTGCTGGGCGGCAACGACATGGTGGCCAAGCCGCTGACGATGCAGCGGATGTTCGATGAGAAGTTGATCAAGGAGTGGCTGGTGACGTGGCGGCCGGCGGCGAAACCCGCGACGGGCGCGATGAACGAGGCCCGGATGGTGGCGAAGCGTGATTCGCGAAAGATTCTCGCGTTGTTCACGTTCCCGAATGATGAGGCGTGCGAGAAGATGTCCGGCTGGCTGGCACGACCGGAAGTGGCGGCGGCGATCGGCAACACCTTTACCGTGCTGCGTGTGGACACGGAGCGGATGATTGGCGCTCGCGAGATGCTGGCCGAGGCGGCGGGTAAGCCCGTGCTGCCCCCCTTCATGTGCACGCTGGACGCGGATGGCAAGGCCACCGGCGGCGCGGCGGGGCAGATCATCGGGATGCCCAAGACGGACGCGGAGATTGATGCGTTTATCAAGGCGCTGTCGGCGAGCGCGAAGATTGGCGATGCCGACAAGGCGGTGCTGGTGAAGTCGCTCAAGGATGTGGCGACGGCACCGGAGGCGAAGAAGTAGTCCTCTTTGGCTGTCGATCAGAATGCTGCAGCAATTCAAAGAGCCCGCCGACGTGCGTCGACGGGCTCTTGTGCTATTTGACAGGGAAAAAGTTCACATCCCTCCGACCGTCAGCCCCACCGGCTGCGGCCGGACGGCGTGGGTCGGCGGCAGGGCGAGGCCCAGCGGCTGGCGCTTCACGCCCGGGGGCGGGAGGCCGATGGTGTCGATGTGGCGCTGGATCGCCATGATGCCCTCGAGGAGCTGTTCAGGGCGCGGCGGGCAGCCGGGAACGTAGACATCCACGGGAATGAACTGGTCGCACCCCTGCACGCAGGCATAGGTGTCAAAGACGCCACCGGTGCTGGCGCACGCGCCCATCGAGATCACCCACTTGGGCTCGGTCATCTGCAGGTAGATGCGTTGAAGCACGGGGAGCATCTTGATGCCGATGCGGCCGGCGACGATCATGAGATCGGCCTGGCGCGGCGAGAAGCTCATGCGCTCCATGCCGAAACGGGCAAGGTCATAGCGGCTGGAGGCGGTGGCCATCAGTTCGATGCCGCAGCAGGCGGTGGCGAAGGGCATGGGCCACATGCTGGAGCGGCGCGCCCAGTTGATGACGCGCTGCAGCTGCGTGGTCATGAAGCCGTCAACGGGGAGCGCAGATTCGAGACCCATGAAAATCCTCGGGAAGGGACAAGAGTGATTGAGTGACTGTAGCTCGGAGTGCTGTTCACGGGCCGCCAAGCTGACGAGGCGACCCCTTAAGCCAGGCCATCAATCCCGTGGGGTGTATGACTTGACCTTATTGTTCGGGTCGGACCGCTCGCCGAAGACCCAGTCGTCGATTTTGGAGTTCTGCTGATAGGGCTCGCTGACGTCGTAGGTGCTGCCGCCCAGTCCGCGGACGCCGACGACGCGCTTGTAGCAGCCCTGCTGCACACCTGCGATGGCCAGCAGCGCGAGGGCGAGAGTGGAAATCGCAAGACGACTGGCGGTGCGGCGGTGCATGAAAGCTCCGGGGTAAAAGCGGTGCGGGCGGTCGAGTCCATACGCAGGAGAAGGCCGGATGGACGAAGGAGACCGCGGCGCGACAGAACTAGTTTGATAGGGTAGCGGGGCGGGGCGCACTTGTGCCGTTTTCTGGAGCGGGCGTGAGATGCGTTGTGGAGGATTCGGCAGGGTTCTGGAAGGCCCGGGGAAGGCGGTTCGGGGAATCGCCTGGCAGGCCCGCGACCTCTGTGAGCGTGCCCGACCCTGCGGCGTCGATCTGGGCCTGTCGGAGTTTGATGACGGTTTGGTTGCTCTCCGGGCCGCCCGCGAGTTTAAACCCAATGGTCAGGATTTCAGCGATGCGGATGGAGCTGGGGGTGCGTGCAAGGGTGTAAAGTGGTTCGGCGGAGTTCTGGCGGCTGGGGGCTTCGACGCGGTGTAGCAGGCCGCGTTCGGAGAAGCGGGAGACAATCAGCGATACGGCGGGCTCGGTCAATCCGGTCGTGAGCGCCAGCGCGGGAACGGATTGCGGTGTGCCCGCGGCCATGGCCCGTGTGATTGCGGCCATGACGAGCAAGCCGCCCGCGGGCTCGACGACGACCGGGCCGGAATCCGAGAGCGGCTGGGGGCGGGTCTTCAGGCGACCGTGCTGGAGTTGAAATGTGACCTCAAGCCCGAAGAGCACGATGAGCCAGGTGTAGTAGACCCAGAGAAGAAAGAGCGGAATGAGCGCGAGCGAGCCATAGAGCTTCGCATAGCCGCTGGTGTAGGCGAGGTACTGGCCGAAGCCGAACTTTCCGGCCTCCCAGAGCAGCGCGGCGATGAACGCGCCCACGAGCGCCGCGACCGGTTTGACCCGCGTGTTCGGGATGGACTCATAGAGCAGCGTGAGCATGCCCGTGCTGATGAAGACGGTGACGGTGTATCCGATGAGCTGCACGGTGAGCATGCCCGAACCGGGCGACCAGCCGCGGGTTTCCGCGAGCCGCGCGGCCCAGGTCTGGAACTGGATGCCGACGTAGAAGGTGGCGATGAGACCGATGCCACCAAGGGTGAGGAGTGTCCAGTAGTTCACAACGCGACGGACCCAGGAGCGACCGCGGGGAACGCGGAAGACTTGGTTGAAGGCGCGCTCGATCTCGACAAGCATGGCGATCGCGGCGTAGAGCAGCGTTGCGAAACCGATCCAGCCGATGGCCTGGAAGGAGACGGTGGACTCGGCTTTTTCGATCGTGGCGCGGATGATCTGGGGAAGATTGAGGTCGTTTTCCCGGAGGGCGGCCTTGGCGGCCTCAAGTGCGACCTCTTCGGGTTTGGGCGGGCCGACGAAATCGGGCGGCGGCGGACCCGTCGGGTTTGTGATCGTGATCGCAGAAACCCCGGCGTATTCCAATCCCTTGGTGATGATCGCTTCTCGATCGGTCTTGGTGGTATACGCACGCACAAGCACGAGTGCGATGACGAGCACGGGAATCAGCCCGAAGATCGTGCGGTAACTGAGGGCCGCGGCCATCTGCGGGAGGCGGGAGCGCTGCGCATCGGTGGCGGCATCGCGGAGGGCGCGAACGGCGGGATCGGCCATAGCGCCGGAGGTGCCAGCGGGATCGCGGAAGAGTTTCTTGATCTGGGTGGTCCAGGTCACGCGGATTCCTCAGGGGTTTCGTCGGGCGCGCCGGGTTCGGGTGCGGAGGGTTCGGATGCGGAGGGTGCGGTATCCGCATTGGGCTTGGGTGATCGCTGACGCGGCGGGCGAGCGGGCTTCGCTTCGATCAACCCGGCGGTTTCCTTGAGTGCTTGAACCTCGTCTTTGGTGAGGTCACGCCACTCGCCGGGGCGGACGCCCATGAGCCGGAGCGAACCGATCGCGGTGCGGGCGATGCGGCGGACGCGGCAACCCGCAGTGAGCAGCATCTCGTCGAGCGGATCGGTCTTGCCATCGCGAATCTGAATCTCGATGATGGTGGTGACGGTCGCGCGCTCGGCACGCATCCGGACGGGGCGGGCCGTGCGGCGGCCGTGGTGTTCTTCATCGTCGTTGACGATGTGAACGCCGCCGGTGACGCGCCCCTGCGAGTCGGTCGCATCCTTCTTGCCGATGCGGCGGCGGAGCATGTCGAGGATGTCCGGACGTACGAAGCCGTTTACCCAGACTCGGAAGGTTTTGGTGACCCCATACCGCGCGTGCGTGAGCCGCTCGGCAAGTTCGCCATCGTTGGTCATCAGCACCAGGCCCGTGGAGTGGAAGTCCAGCCGACCGACGGGGTAGAGTCGCGCGCCGGAGGGGTGCTCGACCAAATCGTTCACAGTGCGGCGGCCGCCTTTTTTGTATTCGAGGTCGTCGCGGGTGGTGCCCAGCGTGTTGTCGGGCTTGTTCAGCATGACGTAAACGCGCTTGGAGGCACGATCGGAGCGCGGCAGGAGCTGTCCGTCTACGGTGATGCGGTCGGTACCGGGGTTCACGAAGATGGGAAGCTCGGTGACGGGGGAGCCGTTCACCTCGACGCGCCCATCCTGGATCATCTCCTCGCAGTCGCGCCGACTGGCGACGCCTGCATCAGCCATGACGCGCTGCAGACGGATGCCCGAAGCGCGAGGGCCATCGGACTCGCCAGCGGGCTTGGGCTTGAAGTCGGAGGGTTTGGGGGCGCGCTTGGGGTTGGGTTTGGTCGGGCGCGTCTGACCGGGCTTGGTGGGGACGCTGGGGTGTTTGCCCCACTTTGGGCCGCGGACAGGTTTGCGGCCGCCGGGGCCTTGGCGTTCCGGGTTTGCTTTGTATGTTGGCCGCGCGGTGCGGCTACTGCGAGCGGAAGGGGTGGAGGGGCGACCGGAGGAACGATTGAGGGGGGGGCGTGGCACGAGGAATGGTACGTCGGAAGTGGGGGTTTTTAGCGTGGCGGGTGAAGGACGGCGGGCGATCAGGAGGCGTGGGTGTCGGACTCATACACCGGCTCGGGCGCGTGCTGTACATCGCGTTTCCAGCCAACGCCGCACTCGGGGCAGCGGTCGATGGTGCGCCGGGCGTTGATGATGCCGGTCATGTCGTAGCCGCAGCAGTCGCAGCGCGATGCGTACCAACGCTTGCGCCGGCGTGTGAGGACGGGAAGCAGAATGGCGGGGCCGAGCGTGACGAGGCCGGAGGCGAGCAGGAGGATGTACGCCCAGAAGGTTCCGGCAAGGCAATAGCAGTCCTGCCGCCTGCGGAACATGATGTCAATGGGCATGATGGCGACGGCCTCGACCAGCGTGCCGATGAAGAGCGTGGAAGCAATCCGGGCGAGGAGGTCTTCGTGGCGAAGGCCGCTGTTGAGGTTGCGGGTGCAGAAGCGGTACATGAGGATGGAGCCGCCGATGTATGAGAGGGCGATCCAGGCGAAGAAGATGTAGGCAAAGGCATGTCCATCGCCGCCGTGTCCCTGCCACTCAAGGATTTGCACCAGCGTGCCCAGACCAAGGTAGAGCGCGCCGGCGAGCGCGGTGCCAACGAGCGCGGCGACACCGATGCTGAGCCGAAGCGGCCAGCCGCGCTGATTGCGCGGGCGGGGCTTTCGCACGGGCCAGATGAGGATGGTTTGCAGCGACATCAGGATGGCGAGCGCAACGACGATGACAACCCAGAGTTGTGGCTCGGAAATGACCCGGGCAAACTTGTCAGGATTCAGCTCGCCGAGCGGCCGCGATTTGGAGCCGTCCACTGTGTCGCCCTGAACAATCCAGAATGGTACAAGGAGGGCGATCAGGGCCGCTTGCGCGATCCAGAACCAGATGATGAGCCGCCACTTGTGCAGTGCGTGGGCGGTAGGTTCGGATTCGTTTGGTGGCGGCCGAGTCAAACTGTGCTCCCAGAACGCGTGGCGGATTGCAAAACCTCGGACGCGATCCTGCCGATAACATCTCACGATGTCGGCACTCCAGTCAATAGCGGTGCAGAAGTGCATGGAAGTGGCGTGCGGGGCGGAGTTCTCCGTGGAGCGCGTGCTGACGTGCTGCCCGACGTGCGTGAGTGCAGGGCGCGGCGAGTCGTTGCTGGACATTGTGTATGACTGGGATGCGCTCCGGGGTCGGGGGCTGAGCGATGGGTTCGGCCACTTCCTTCGACCGGAGGCCGGCGCGGGCTGCTCGGGGGTCTGGCAGTTTCGTGATCTGCTCCCGTTTTATCGGGATGAGTCTGAGATCGTCTCCGTTGGCGAGGGAAAAACTATCCTGCAACGAGCGAGCACGCTCGCAGAGGTGCTCGGGTTTCGCGGGCGAGCGGCGGGTGATGCGCCGAACTTCTATTTGCAGTATGAGGGGATGAATCCGTCGGGGTCGTTCAAGGACAACGGGATGGCGGCGGGCTTCACGCACGCGAAGATGGTGGGGGCGAAGATTGTCGCGTGTGCCTCGACGGGGAACACGAGTGCTTCGCTCGCGCTCTATGCATCGCAGGCGAAGATGCGGGCGTTTGTGTTTATTGGTGATGGCAAGATCGCGTTCGGAAAACTGAGTCAGGCGCTGGACTATGGGGCGACGACGTTGCAGATCGCGGGAGACTTTGATGCGTGTCTGGCCCGGGTGCGGCAGATCGCGGCGGAGCCGTCGCGGGGCGTGTATCTGCTCAACTCGGTGAATCCGTTTCGGCTGGAGGGGCAGAAGACGATCATGTGCCGCGTGTTGCGGGATTTGGGGTTGGGTTTGGATTTGGGTGGCCCGGCTCGCAAAGCCGGATTCGAGAAGGCACCTGGCTCGGAGAGCCGGGCCACCCCGGACTGGATCATCGTTCCCGGCGGCAACTTGGGCAACTGCTCGGCGTTCGCCAAGTGCTTCGCGGAACTGCACGCTCTGGGAATGATCGATCGCGTTCCGCGGCTGGCGGTCATCAACGCGAGCGGGGCGCGGACGCTGGATCGCATGGTGAATGAACTCGGCATCCGCTGGTCGCCCCCGGCGGCATCTTCTTCGTCACTTCGGCACTCTGTTACTTCGTCACTCTCCGGCTCGTTCGATCGCGCCGCCGTCGCGTCCGAGTTTGCTCGCATGGACGCCGCTCATGAGAACGCCCACACCATCGCCTCCGCGATTGAGATCAACCGGCCCGTCAATCTGCCCAAGGCGCTGCGGGCGCTGCATCTGATGAACGGCGTGGTTCGTTCGGTGAGTGATGAGGACATTCTGGAGCACAAGGCGCTGGTCGGCAGGCATGGATACGGCTGCGAGCCCGCCAGCGCGGCGAGTGTCGCGGGCGCGGCCATGCTTTTGCGCGAGGGCGTCATTCGCCCGGACGAATCCGTGGTCTGCATTCTCACCGGCCACCAACTGAAGGATCCGGACGCAACGGTGACATATCACACCGGCGTGGATACCAAGTCGGCGCAGGAGCACATCGGCGCGGAGCATCGGCGCGAGCCGCACGGGCGGAGCGTGAATCGGCCGATGCGGGTTGTCGATGATCTGAATGCGATCCTGCGGGCGATGGGGCTGGATTGATCCGGTTCGACTGACCAATCGGAGTAAGTTTGGCCAGCGGTGGCCGCGGCTTACCGGACGGATTCGTTTCAATACACCCCAACTGCAACCGCACGCCCCGCGGCAGCGGACAGAACCAATGGCCAGCCGCGCCGGCGGCGGTATGGTGTAGATGCGTCCGATTCCGGGCGCGTGTGCATCGGCCTGTGTTTCCGCGCGGCTGGATGCCACACCGTCAGTGCCAGACCAAGGAGTCTTCCACGATCATGCGACTTCGTACTCCCCGCACCGCTCTTCGTCTGTGTTTGCTCGCCGCTTGCGTGGGGTTGCCCGCATCGATGGGTGCTGCTCAATCCGTGCTCACGCAAAGCGTGGACCAACCTGCGGCTCCGGCATCGCTGGACATGCCGAGCATGTTCTTTCAGCCCGACGTCGGCTGCGGAAAGGCGTGCGCGTTCCACGCGGCGATCAACAGCGGCTTCACGCCGGGGCAACTGATTCCTGGTGCGCGCTTCGGTACTCGCGGCCCGGGGACCGATCCGACGGATGTCCTGAACAACAATCTGTCCATTGAGATTCTCAGCGTGACCTCGCCCAGCGCGAGCATCGCGGGCACCAACGTGATGACGATCCGCAGCATGGTGAACGGATTGTCGTCCTTTGCGTTCGGGCTGAGATCGCAGTACACAGTGACCAACTGCACGGTGACGGATTCCGCCGGCGCGTACACGGTGACGCCGACCACGCCGCCGGCGAACAACTCGAGCTATCAGCGGACGATCACGTTCATCCGCCCGATCAACATTGGGCAGACGTTCACGATCTCGATCTCATACAGCGGCACAACGGCGAACGTCGGATTGGGAGCGTTCTTTGCAGGAACCCAGAACGGCACCGCCGGCGCGCCAACGGCGGTGTGCACGCTTTCGGAGCCGTACTACGCCGCGGCGTGGTGGCCGTGCAAGGACGGCGATGTGCGGCTCGCGGGAGACAACTCCGACAAGGCCACGCTGGACATGGCGATCACCGCCCCAGACACATTGACGAGCATCTCCAATGGATTGCTGGTCGGTGTTGACACGCTCAGCGGCAGCCGCAAGCGGTATCGGTGGTCTACGTCGTACCCGATGACGACCTATCTCGCGTGCTTCGCGACCAGCCAGTACACGCAGTGGTCGGTGAACTACAACTACGGCCCCGGGCTGAACATGCCGGTGCAGTTCAGTATCTATCCATCTTCGGACACGCCGGGCAACCGCGCCGCCTGGGAGAACGCTGTCAACATGCTCGCGGCGTATCAGCCAATCTACGGACTGTACCCGTTCGTAAACGAGAAGTACGGCATCTATCAGTTCGAGTTCTCCGGCGGACAGGAACACCAGACATACACGGGCCAGGGGCGCGGCGGAGCGTTCGTGGAATCCATCACGGCACACGAACTCGGCCACCAGTGGTGGGGAGACAATCTGACTTGCAAGACCTGGTCGGACATCTGGCTGAATGAAGGATTCGCAACCTACACGGAGGCGCTCTGGGAGGAGCGCAAGCCCAGCCCGACGACGACGCTGCAAGCGGCGATGGCCGCACGGAAGCCGTCCGCGGCCGGGATCGCCAGCGCGAACAGCACCGTGTACATCACGGCGTATGACCCGGTCTCGGGTGTGACCGCCAACACCACCGGCGATCCGAATCGCATCTTCAACTCGGATTTTTCGTATCGCAAGGGCGGCTGGGTGCTGCACATGCTCCGCAAGATCATGGGAGACGCGGCGTTCTTCAACGGGTTACAGACCTATCGCGGCGCGTTCCAGCTCGGCTCGCCGACCACGGCGGACTTTACCGCGATCATGACGAGTGTGCATGGGCAGGATCTCTCCTGGTTCTTCGGCCCGTGGCTGTATCAACCCGGTGCGCCGACGTACACGTATGGCTTCACGAACAAGACCATCAACGGACAGAACTACCTGCGATTAAACGTCTCGCAGACGCAGGCCGCGCCCGCGCCGATCTTCACGATGCCGATGGATGTGCAGATCACCACCGCATCGGGCACGACAAATACCAACGTCCGAACACGCAGCGCTTCTGATGACTTCCTGATCCCCATTCCCGCGACGGCCAGCGCGGTGACGCTCGACCCCGGCGGCTGGATTCTCAACTACGGCAAGACCTCCGCGACATACGTGCAGGGCCCGCCGAAGGTGGTTTCGCTGAGCATCCCGCCGGGTGCGAGCATTCCCGCCGCCAGCGCGCCCGCATCGCTGGCGATCGTGTTCAGCGACAACGTGAACATCGCCGCGGCCAACATCGGCATCACTCGCAACGCGGTGAGCGTGCCGTTCACGTTCGCGTACAACCCGACGGCGGGGACCGCAACGCTGACATTCTCTGGCCCGCTCACCGCGGGAACGTACAACGTCGCCATCTCCGATGCCATCACCGCTGTTGCCAACAGCCAGCGGCTGGACGGCGAGCTGGCGAGCAACACGGCCGGAGCGCTTCCCACGGGCGATGGCGCGCCGCTTGGTTCCACGCTGTATTCCTTCACCATCACGGCCCCGCCCTGCGGGCCGGACTTCAACGGCTCGGGCACGGTGACGGTGCAGGATATTTTCGACTTCCTGGGTGCGTGGTTCGCGGGCACGCCGACCGCCGACTTCAACCATGTGAACGGCATCACCGTGCAGGACATCTTTGATTTCCTGGCGGCGTGGTTTGCCGGTTGCTGAACGTCTTGGGTACCTCCATGCTCCGCGTGGAGTTTCTTGGATGTGTCGCGCCATCATCCGCGCTGTGGTTCAACGGCGTGAAGAACGCGTGCGAACGCACATGGTCACCGCGATCTCGGTGCATCGGCAAGTCCCCAGTTCCAACCCCCAGCCCCCTCCCTTTGCAGCCCACGCGGCACCCCGCCCGATAACCCTCCGACTCCTCGGCCCGCGATGATTAGCGGCGGCCGAGCAGGGAGGGTTCCATGTCGCACACGCCAGCACGTTCGTTCGAGTTGAGCATCCGCACCGCGAGTATTAGGTTTGCGCTGGCCGCGCTGGGGACGGCGAGTGTGGTGCATGCGCAACCCGTACCCCGGGTGATATATGTGGACGCGGCTGCGCCGGCGGGTGGAAACGGCAACTTGTGGACATCGGCTCTTCGTGACTTGCAGGATGCGCTCTTCATCGCAACGTTTCGCCCCGATCGCACCGTGCCCGTGCAGATCAAGATTGCGCAGGGGGTGTACACACCCGATTCGGGAACGCTGAATCGAAACGCGTCGTTTGTGGTGAACAGCGCCGTCTCACTACTCGGCGGATTCGCAGGTCTTGCCGGGTCCAATCCTGCCGAGAACGATCCGTCGCGCTTTGCAACAGTTCTGTCGGGCGATTTGTGGCGAAATGACAGTCCGGGAGTCTCCGCGCGAATGGATAACTCCTATTTGGTCCTCAAGGTTGAATCGCAGCCGGGAACGATTGACGGAATATCAATCCGTGGTGGAATCCGAGCAGTCAGTCGATCTGGGTACGGCGCACTGTCTATGTCTCGATGCATGTTTGACGACAACATCTCCAGCTTTCCGGTCAACATCGGCGGAGTGATGGGGCCAATACTGTCGCTGAGCGAGGCGACGCTCGTTGAATGCACGATTGCTGATAACTACGCGGCGGAAACAGAAGTACTGCGTGCCGTCAACTGCACGTTTCAGCGATGCCGAATCGTGGGAAACCGCTTCGTGCCCTCGACGATTGTAAGCGGACTTCCCGCCCTCATCTCCGTTTCGGCGCCTGTCGTGTTCGACTCCTGCCTAATCGCTGCAAACACGAGCAGTTCAGTGAACATTCAGTTTGTCGGCGAATCGATCGGCTTCTACAGCACCACCTTTGCAGACAACACCGCCGCATTCGGTCCCGTCGTTTCATATTCCTACTACGGCAGTGCATCGTTCTACAACTGCATCCTCGCGCGCAATACATCTACCGAAAGCACCGTGCCTCAGCACCAAATCGCTGGCGGCCACGTGACACTCGACTCCTGTTTCATTCAGCGCGGCACCGCGGACCTCTGGAACAATGGCGGCATTTCCGTTACAACGCGAATTGTTTCCGGCAACCCCGGCTTCATCAATCCCGCCGGCCCAGATGGCGATCCGTTCGCATGGCGCGACAACAACTATCAACTCAGCGCGATGTCGCCCTGCATTGATCGCGGGACCACTTTCCCCCTTCTGTATCTCGCTTCACACACGGACATTCGGGGCCAAGCTGTCGTCGATTCTCCCACATCGCCGAATCTCGGAGTTGGCCCCATCTCCTACCTCGACCTCGGCTGCTTCGAGTACATCCCCTACCCCTGCCGCGCCGACTTCAACACCTCCGGC